>DATHIJ010000037.1:0-6162 GCA_035489975.1 Propionibacteriaceae bacterium
GCGATTCGTCGCCAAGCACAGCATCACGGTGTTCATCTGGTATCGCGTGGCACTGGCGGCGGTCATCGCGGTGCAGTACAGGGGATGCTGAGCCCGACGTAGACACGATCGAGCATTCGGCCAACGCGAGCCCGTGTCGCTTGAGCGCGGCGAAAGCTGACGGCGAAAGCTGACGCTGGCGCCGCCGATACCTCGGTGCGCAGGGCGGCTTGGTGAACCGTACCCGGGTCCACGTGAGAACGGCGCGTGAGCCCTTGTGGACCGTCACCCGCAACTAGTCGTCGGTGTTGTCGGACCGTCGACGGTGATGCGGGGTGAGGTTGCATATCGGCTCAGTCAGACCGTAGGAAGGCAGCCCCCTCGAACTGGTGCCGAGTGGTCGATCGCTGTTGTACATATGGCAGTCGCCGTTGGACAGATACTCCGGCCCGGCGATGCTGGACGATTCCTGCGGCGATGGCAGCGACGACACGCGGCGGTCCAAGTCGGGTACTCGACGAACGACCGCCATGGTGGCTCTCGTCGGAGAGGACAAGCGGGCGGTTCTATGGCAGAAGTTGTTGACCCGAGCATCCTTCTCGCCGACTATCAGGCCAAGGTCGAGCGCCTGATACCTGCAAGCGAGCGTGGTCCCGGCCTGTCCTTCCTGATGCTTCTGTTGCCCGTCGCGAACTGAGATCAATCAGTCATTCTGCCTATAGCTTTATGGCCCTCATTGCGGTTGAGTGGGTATGAACCCTAAATGTCTCTGAAGTCCTATTCCGGTGTCCCGGTCTTCGGCATGCGGCCATCGTTGGGCGTGCTTCGAGCGCTACCGCGGTTGGTTCGATACGAAGATCAACACCGTTGGCCCAGTCTTGAGGAGGTTGCAGTGAGTGTGTTGCGATTCGACCCGTTCGGTGATCCGTTCCGGCAGGTGGATCGGCTGACGAACCAGCTGCTGTCGGGAACCCGAACCCCCATGGGGATGCCCATGGATGTCTGGCAGGCCGACGACGGGTTTCATGTCTCGCTGGACCTGCCCGGCGTGGATCCGTCCAGTGTCGACATCACCACCGAGCGAAACGTCTTGACGATCACTGCAGAGCGTCGCCCGGAATACCAGCAGGCTCAGAATGTGCTGGTGGCGGAGCGGCCTCAAGGAAGCTTCACGCGACAGTTGCAATTGGGCGACACGGTGGATTCCGAGAACGTCCAGGCGACGTATGCCGACGGGGTCCTGCATCTGACGCTCCCGATCACGCAGGCTGCCCAGCCGCGCCGGATTCAAGTGCAGACCGGCGGTGGCAGCGAACGTCAGATCGAGGTCGAGGCCGAGCCGGCGGAACCGGCTAACCCCTCCAGGGAGTCCACCCAAAGCGAGTCGTAAGCGGCGACGCCGAGAAGCGAGGAGATCTCCATGTCACAGCTGCTGATATTTGGAGTCGACAGCCCTCAGACGGCGGAGAAGGTGCTCGACCTGGCAGGCGATTTGGCGAAGCAACAACTGCTGGAGCTGGCGGACGCAGCCTGGGTGGAACGCACCCCGGACGGCAAGGTCAAGCTTCACCAGTCAGTGAACCTGACTGCGGCTATGGCCGGGACGGGCGCGGTGACCGGGGCGCTGTGGGGCACCTTGATCGGGTTATTGTTCCTCAACCCGTTGGCCGGTGCGGTGGTCGGGGCTGGTGTGGGTGCTGGAACAGGTGCAGTAACCGGATCCTTGACCGATATTGGAGTCGACGACAACCTGATCCGCGAGATAGGGGAGACACTCGAGCCCGGCAAGGCCGCCGTGTTTTTTCTGGCTCGGAACGCCACCGTGGACCGGGTCATCGAGGCCCTCAAGCCGTACAACCCGCGAGTCATTCAGACCAATTTGAGCGTGGATAGCGAACGCGAGCTGATCGAGGCGCTGCAAGGCAAGAACGTCGGTGCGGAAGCAGGCAGCGCGACGCAGCAGCCGAGCAGCTAAGCCGCTGCCGTTGGTCAATTGCCTGGCCGGTCGCGGTCAATGCGAAGCTCGAGCGTGCCCGCCTACCGCGCCAGAAATCCCCCGTCAACGGGAAGTATTGCGCCGGTGATAAAGGACGCTTGATCGGAGGCAAGGAACAAGGTCGCCTCCGCCACCCCGCTCGGCTCGCGCAGCCTTCCCATCGGGTGTGCGGCTTTGATCATCTCCAGATACTCCGGCCCACCCTGAAGATAACGTCCCAGTCGACGCCGGTCTCGTGGGAGTAGAACACCTCCTCCGCCGAGGCAACCCCCAGACCAAGAATGATCCCGGCGCCGACCAGCGCCGTCACCATCTTCGGAACCGCTCTGTGGCGATGAGGATGTAGACGGCGACGAAAACCAGGACCGCGACGACGGCCATCACGCCGCCTTCCCGGCGTGGGACGCGGCCGGTGTCAGCTGGGTTGCAGAGCAAGCTCCAGCAGCCGGGATGCGGTTATCACACCGATCAGACTGTTGCCCTTCATCACCGCGGCCAATGGGCAGCGCAGCGCCCGCCACCAGCCGATGCGTCGCGGGAGACTGGGCACATGCCAGAAGCCGATCCACCGGAACCGACCTCCAGCGAGGCGGCGCCGGAGCCCCGCACCGTGATCATCGGAGTCATCTCCGCACCGGGAACCTCCACGGAACTCGCCGAGCGGCTCCGACCCGATCTCACCGAGCGGATCGGTGCCCGGCTACCGGGCGTTCGCTGGGTGGTTCGGTTCGTTTCCGATCGACTTGTCGACGGGCCAGCGGATCTTTCTCAGCTCATCTCCGCGGCCCGCCTGCGGCTGATCGATGAGCAGTGGCACCTGGCCGTCTGTGTGACCGATCTTCCGTTGCAGACCGCTCGGCGACCGGTGGTGGCGCACGCGAGCATGACTCACGGTGTCGCTGTGCTGTCGCTGCCCGCGCTCGGCGCCGTCGGCGTGCCCCGGCGCGCGGCGGATGCGCTCGTCCGGCTGGTCGCGGCGCTGGTTGGGGACGCCGATCGGGCAAACCTCGATGCGCACCCCACGACCGGCACCCGTGGTCGGGCCCAGGCCGGCGTGCAGCGTCGCCGCGGCGCGGTCACCCGGCGGCTCCAGGAACTCGGCGATGCGGTAGCGCCCGACGGTCACGGGTTCGGTCTGGTCGCCGGGGTCATCACCGGCAACTTGCGGCTTCTCCTCGGCATGCTGCGGGCCAACCGGCCCTGGCGGCTTGCGATCCGGCTGTCCCGGGCGCTGGTGGCCGCGCTTACGGCGGCGGTATTCGCCCTTGTCACGAGCGACATCTGGCGTCTTGCCGACGGGCTCGGGCCGACCCGCCTGGCCCTGCTCATGGTCGGCTCCGTAGCCGGTGTGGTACTCACGATCGTCCTCGGCGCGGGTCTGTGGGAACGCCCGCCGCGCACCGGCTCGGCCCGGGAACAGGTCATCATGTTCAACCTCGTGACGCTTGCCACCGTGGTCATCGGAGTGCTCGCGTTGTACGGGACCCTTCTGGTGCTCAACCTGGTCGGCGCATTTCTGCTCATTCCCCGCCAGTTACTCGCCGATACGTTGGGCCACAAGGCCAGCGTCGCCAGCATGGCCGGGCTGGCGTGGCTGGCGACGTCGATCGCCACCGTGGGCGGTGCGCTGGGTGCGGGCTTGGAAACCGACGAGGCGGTACGCGAGGCGGCGTACGGCTATCAGGCCGACGCGGAACTCTCCCGCTGATCGCACATTCGGCGGTCACTCACGCCGCACCGGCTTACCGGCGACCGTTGCGAAGATCAGCAGAAGCGCGTAGGCGACCAGACCCGCCACGAACCAGCCAAAGCTGGAATGCCGCTCCGGCGGCAGCTCGTCGATGAAGACGTTCAGCAGGATCGCGCCACCGAGAAACGCGGTCAACGTGTTGATCAGCGGAGTTCCTGTGGGCTGGACGGCGACGGCGACGAGCCAACCGGTGAGCGCCCCTGCGGCGAGCACGAACCGCCATCGGCCGGTCAGGCGGACCGGGAAATGCTCGGCCAACACGTGGTCGGTGGCGAAGATGTGCAGGCCCATGGCGACCGCGAACAGCAGCGCCGGCATCGCGCCGGCCTGCCACTTCGTCGCGAGCGTGTACGTCACCAGTCCGCTCCGGCTCCTCCGGCAGCCGCTGCACCCGCTCAGTGTTCATCGTTCCTGGCGCCACCGCATTGACCCGAATGCCATGGCTCGCCCATTCAACATCTGTGTTAGGCGACCGGGAGTGAAAGAGCCTGCAAATAAATGGACGCTGACACCGCAGAGACGATCGGCGGAGTCGTGCGGTTTTTGTGTCGCGCCGCGCAGCTCGTTTGGGAGCCTGTCGACGCAGAGGGCGGCGGGTCGCCTCAACAGGTGCTCGCGCTAGGCATCGACCTAGCCGCGGATGAGGCGCACGACCTCCTGGCTGACGCCCTTAAATCGGCGGGCCAGTGCCGGTCGGGGATGAACCGGCCAGTCTCCACGCTCGGCTGAGCAGCTGCTGCGAAGCGTCGCCACCCCAGGAGGCTGGATCGAGCTACATGTTCTCCGGGCCTGTGTGGCCGACCTGGTCTGGAAGGCGAACACCGGTGTCGCCGGCTGATCGTTGCACGGTCGGCGAGCTGCTGGCCCACAGCGACGCACTAGCCCGCGAGACTCTCCTTGACAGAACACTCGATCGCGCGCCAGCAATGTGAGGACCTGGAATCAGCTAATCGACCCCTGTGGGCCAGTCGTGGTCTGCGGTTCTCGGCGGTATCGGATTCGGCGACCAGATTCTGGATCGGACTACCGATTGTCCGGTCGTGGCGCACCGATCTTCTACTCCGGGCTGCCAAGGCAACGGCCCAGCTGTCGATGCGGACCGTGTGCCCCATGTGTGCCCCCGTTACATCATGACCATGATCAGGATGCACATAATGCACCAAGAGTCGCCCGCAACGCGCGCAGTCCTCCGCCAGGCGCAACCTTCGCAACGAGAAGGCCAGCTTGACGACGTTGATTACCAAACTGCCTACCAATCCGCTCGCATAGTCGGAGTCAACGGCGTCGGTGTTCAATCGTCGCCTCAGGGCCGGTCCGTTACACAGACCGACTGTCGATGGCGTCGAACAAGGTCGGCAAGGACCGGTCGATGACTACACAAGCTCAGCGTCACCACGCGATAGCGCAATCAGAGACGGCAACGTTCGCTAACGGATGGCTAACGAAAATGATCAAGGCCCGGTTGCACTTACAGCAATCGGGCCCTGACTAGGTGTTTCGTTGTAGCGGGGACAGGATTTGAACCTGTGACCTCTGGGTTATGAGCCCAGCGAGCTACCGAGCTGCTCCACCCCGCGTCGGCGGTGAACCACCTTACGTCAGCGCCGAGGCCAAGCCAAATCGCACTCCCTCGGGTGGTCTGCAATGCGCACGCTGGGCGACTGGCGCGATCAGCATGTCGGCTCAATCCATGTCGGGAATGAGTTCGCGGGCATCCGCGTATTCGATACCGGTCAGCTGCATCATGTCGGCCACCATGGACCGAGTCTGGGCCAAGATCACGACGGCTGACATGGACTCAGTCAAAGGCAGATGCGCGCTGGTCTCGGCGATCTCTCGCAGCTGATCCCTCGCGGCGGTGGGTAACCGATGTTCCGCCAACTCCTTGGCGATGAGTCGACTCGCTTCGGCCAGCCGTCGGATCAGATCTTGATAGGCCTTGGGTACCTGATCGCCGCGCCATACCGCCACGACGCACCGCCGAACCAGCACCCGAAGGTTCCTGCTGGCGTGGTCAAGTGGCTCATGCAAGTCGGCGAGTGCGATTGCCAGACCTAGCTGTCGTCGGCGAAAAGGGGAGTAGCGGACTACCTCGAGGCCTTCGGCCGCAACAACGTCGAAAGTAGCCAGAGCCTTCTCTGTCGCCTGTACCTGATCAAGGACCGCACTAGCCGCGTGCTCGTCATTCGCTGCAAGCGCATCGGCAGCCCCCTCGAGCGTCTCGGCCATCCCAGCGACAACTTTGGCCGCGACTTCACCTGGCTTGCGGAGCGGACCACTTGGTGCCACGGTCGCCACCAGCAGCGCGAGCGTGGAGCCAATTACTGCATCGAGCCAACGTTCAAATCCATAGATAGGACTGGGCGCCATGACCAGCACTGCGATGGAGTTGGCGCCGGCCTGGGTCGTTATCAGCGGGCCTGCTCCAACCAAGGTT
>DATHIJ010000038.1:0-2766 GCA_035489975.1 Propionibacteriaceae bacterium
ACACTGGTCTCAAAGCCGAGCTCCAGCGCGATAGCGACTGGATCTAGTCCCAGTGATGTGCCGGCCAGAGCGGCCGAGCCGTACGGGCTGACCGCAAGCCGGCGATCAAGATCACGGATCCGATCGCAGTTTCGCAACAGCGGCCAGGCGTGTGCCAGCAGGTGATGTGAGAGCAGCACCGGTTGAGCATGCTGCAGGTGAGTACGGCCCGGCATCGCAACACCAAGATGATCACGGGCCTGGTCATGCAGGGCGCCGACCAACTGGCCGAGCCCTGTCGTCACTACCCGGAGCGCGTCCCGCAGGTACATCCTGATCAAGGTCGCGATCTGGTCGTTGCGGGAGCGCCCCGCACGTAATCGGCCGCCGAGCTCGGTTCCGACCAGCTCAATCAGCCGCCGCTCCAGCGCGCCGTGCACGTCCTCGTCGGTCGCCGCCGGCAGGAATGCTCCCGTGGCCACCTCGGAGTCCAGCGCGTCGAGGCCATTGATCATCGCGGCGACCTCGTCGTCGGTCAGCAGCCCAGCTTTGCGAAGGGCCTTGGCATGCGCCCGTGACCCGGCTAGGTCGTAGGGCGCAAGCCTCCAATCGAAATGCGTCGACCGGCTCAGTGCAAACAACGCCTCCGCGGGACTGGCTGTGAACCGGCCGCCCCACAGTCGGCCCTCATGATCGTAAGTCTGGAACGAGTGAGCCGGATCAGGCGTCAAGACAGACTCGCGTCCCGACGCGCAGCCAGCGTGCTGGACATGCCGTAGATCGCGATGAAGCCGCGTGACTGGGACTGGTCGAACCTGTCGCCCTCGTCATAGGTGGCAAGGTTGAAGTCATAGAGGCTCGTATCGCTCCGGCGACCGGTGACCGTGGCCTTCCCGCCGTGCAAGATCATCCGAATCTCACCACTGACGGACTGCTGCGCCTCGTCGATGAAGGTGTCCAGCGCCCGCCTGAGCGGTGAGTACCACTGACCGTCGTAGACCAGCTCACCCCAGCGCTGCTCGATGCCACGCTTGTAGCGAGCAAGCTCGCGCTCGACGGTAACGTTCTCCAGCTCCATATGAGCTGTGATCAGAGTGATCGCACCGGGCGCTTCGTAGACCTCCCGGCTCTTGATCCCGACTAGCCGGTCCTCCACCAGGTCCAGCCGGCCCACACCGTGCGCACCGGCGCGCTCGTTGAGCAGTTGGATCGCCTGTAGCATGGAGACCTTTTCGTTGTCGATAGCAATCGGGTTGCCGGCCTCGAACGTGATGGTGACCTCGTCGGGCTCACGCGGGGTGACAGGGTTCGCGGTGTAGGAATAGACGTCCTCGATGGGTGCATTCCAGATGTCCTCGAGGAAGCCAGTCTCGACTGCACGGCCCCAGACGTTCTGGTCGATCGAGTACGGCGAGGACTTGCTCTGCTGGATCGGCAGCCCCTTCTCCTCGCCGTACATAATCGCCTTCTCGCGGGTCCAGGCATAGTCGCGAACCGGAGCGATCACCGACAGCTCCGGTGCCAGATTGGCTATGCCAACCTCGAAACGCACCTGGTCATTGCCTTTGCCGGTGCAACCGTGCGAGACCAGCGTTGCCCCGTGGACCCTGGCGGCCTCGGCAAGATGCCGGACGATCAGTGGCCGGGACAGCGCACTGACCAGCGGATAGCGATCCATGTAGAACGCGTTGGCGCGCAGCGCTGGCCGACAGAAGTCCTCGGCAAACTCGTCCTTGGCGTCGACGACGACCGCCTCTACCGCCCCACAATTCAGAGCGCGCTGGCGGATGACCTCCATGTCCTCCCCGCCTTGGCCGACGTCAACGGCGACCGCGACTACCTCTAGGCCGGTCTCCTCGGCCAGCCAGCCGATGCACACGCTGGTGTCAAGACCGCCGGAGTACGCCAGGACAATCCGATCACTCATTTGACTTCGTCCTTCTCACTGTGGTTGGGATGGAGGGGTGCTGAGCCGCCGACCGGTTTGCCAGTACGGCTCATGATCAAGAACTGTTGTGCGATGGCGCCGCCACCGCTTGGGCTTCGGGTGATCAGCAAGACAGTGTCGTCACCCGCGATGGTGCCGAGGATGGACTCCCAGCCCACCCGATCAACGGCCGAGGCAAAGTACTGCGCCGCGCCCGGCGGCGTGCGAAGTACGACGAGGTTGGCCGATGCCTCTGCCGACACCAAGACCTCGCCGCACAACCGCGCCAGCCGCGCTTCGAAGCTGGCGAATTCGCCAACGTGCGGAGTCCGGTCGCCACCCTCACCTGGCACCGCATAGACAAGGTGACCGCCCGAGCTGCGTACCCGCAGGGCACCGATCTCAACAAGATCGCGGGACAGTGTGCCTTGCGTGACCTGAACTCCGTCGTCGGCCAAGAACTCGGCCAACTCGTTTTGCGATCGCACCTCCCGCTGCTCCAGCAATGTGATGATCTTGGCGTGCCGGGCAGCCTTGCTCATGACGCCTTTCGGGGGTCCTCCCCCCTCGCTTTGACGGCGTGCGCGGGTGTATGTCGACACTGCTACGCCACCTCCGCTTGCTCATCCAGGAACGACAACAGAGCCTTCTGCACGTGCCTGCGGTTCTCGGCCTCTTCCCACACCGCGGACTGCGGCCCATCGATCACCGCAGCGTCGATCTCCTTGCCGCGATAGGCCGGCAGGCAGTGCAGCACGATTGCCTCTTTGTCAGCAACGGCCAGTAGGGCCGTTGTCAGCGCATACGGCACGAACGTCGCCTCCCGGTCAGGCGTAGTTTCCTGGCCCATCGAGACCCAG
>DATHIJ010000039.1:0-4325 GCA_035489975.1 Propionibacteriaceae bacterium
CGACGGGGACGTACTCGACCTGCCTGGGTCGCCGCGCATCATCCACGTTCCGGGCCACACACCCGGCAGCGTCGCCGTGCACGTACCAGCGGTGAACGCGTTGTTTGTCGGCGACGCCATGACCACGGGCAACGTGCTGACCGGCCAGAGCGGGCCCGGGCCCGCGCCTTTTACGCTCGACCCGGAAGCTGCGCTGGCGTCGCTGGCCAAACTGGAGGCGGTACCCGCCACTTGGGTACTGCCCGGCCATGGGGCACCGTGGAATGGCGGAGTCGCAGAGGCAATCCGGCAAGTTCGCGCCGCGGCAGCTCATGGTTGAGTGATCAAGTTTAGGTTCCCGGCGAGGTCAAGATCCTCGCCGGGAGCAACGCCCGTCGAGCCTCAGGAGTGGGCGCTCTTGGTGAAGAAGGTGCGGAGGTCGTCCACCACGAGCTCAGGGACTTCAAGCGCGGCGTAGTGGCCGCCCCTGTCGAATTCGGACCAGTGCACGATGTTGGCGTTGTCACGCTCGGCGAGTGGCCTGATGGTTTGGAAGTCGTGGGCGAACACGACTACACCGATCCGTCCGTGGCTCACAGTCGGCTCAGCGCCGGAGTGGCCTTCGCTGTAGTGGTAGCGCACCGCGCTACCCGAGGTGTTGGTGAGCCAGTAAAGCGACACCTGGGTGAGGACCTGCTCCACCGTCACCAGGCTGGTCCCGTTGCCAAAGTTCTCGAACAGCTCGTTGTATGCGAGTTGACCCACTGGTGAGTCCGAGAGCGCAGCGGCGATGGTTTGAGGACGGGTGCCGTTCATCTGGTTGTATCCGCCCACCGACTGGAACCAGCCGAGGAACTCCAGGGCCGCGTATTCCTTGGGACCGAACCGCTCGAACTCGCTCGAGTCTCCCGACGGGAAAGAGAAGAGCTGCAGCACGTGTGCCCCGAGGAAGCCGGGTGGGTTCAGCACGGCCAGCTCACGGGAGATCATTGCGCCGCCGTCGCTGCCGTGTGCGCCGTAGGACTCATACCCCAGCCTGCGCATGAGCGTGTCGTAGGTCTGGGCGACTCGTGCCATGGTCCAGCCCTCGCCAACGAGCGGGGTGCTGAAGCCATAGCCAGGCGTCGACGGAATCACGACGTGGAAGGCATCCTCAGCCCGGCCGCCGTAGGCAGCCGGATCGGTGAGCGGACCGATCATATCGAGGAACTCTGAGAACGACCCCGGGTAGGTGTGCGCCAGCAGCAACGGGGTGGCGTCGGGCTCGGCGGAACGGACGTGCACGAAGTGCACGGTCTGGTCCTCGATCTCGGTCACGAAGTTCGGGACCGCGTTCATCCGGGCCTCCTGCTGGCGCCAATCGAACTGCTGCCACGCAGTGATCATCTTTTGCAGATAGGCAACCGGGGTCCCGTAATCCCAGCTGTCGCCCGGTGCAGCGACCGGATAACGCGTGTTGGCGAGGCGGCGCTGCAGGTCGTCGAGCGCCTCTTGGGGGATCGCGATGGTGAAGGGACGGATGGTGCCGGTCTGGCCGGCGGCTGTCGTTGTCATGCCACTACGTTAGAGTCTGTTTAGGATGATTCCGTTCCGCTTTATTCGAGATCGTTGACGATATGCAAACCAGTTCCGGTCGACTGCTCGCCCTCCTCGGACTACTGCAATCACGCAGCATGTGGAGCGGCGCCGAAATCGCCGATCGACTCGAGGTCAGCGGGCGAACTGTACGCAAGGACATCGAGCGCCTCCGGCAGCTGGACTATCCGGTCGAGGCGGTTCGCGGTCCCGGCGGATACTACCGGCTCGGCATCGGCGCCAAGCTGCCACCGCTGCTCCTCGACGATGACGAGGCAATTGCGGTGGCAGTCGGTCTCCGTGCGGCGACTGGAGTGAAAGGCGTCGAGGAGACCAGCGTCCGGGCCCTCGCCAAGCTCGAGGCCGTGCTCCCGCATCGCCTCCAGCGGCAGGTCAATGCCTTGCGTGATGCGGTGCAAGCCGGACCCGAGAACACCGGCACCAATGCACCCGACCCCGTAGTCGACGCCCGGCTACTGGTGTCGATCGCAGCCGCGATACGCGACCACGAGGAAGTGCGTTTCGTCTACCGGGACGACCAGCGGTTCCAAGTCGAGCCGTACCGGCTCGTCAGCTGGCAGCGACGCTGGTATCTGGTGGGCCGCGACGCCCGAACCGACGAATGGTCTAGCTTCCGGCTCGACTGGATGCAGCTACGGATGCCTGGCGGCCGCCGATTCTCCCCGGTCGGGCTGCCAGGCGGTGACTATCCGGCCTTCGTGCTACGCACCACAGCTTTCGCTGGCTGGAACGTACACGCCCGGATCACCGTCGACGCACCCGCCGCTGCGGTTCTCAGTCGGATCAATCCAGCCGTCGGCGTCGTTGAAGCCATCGACAATCACACCTGCGTCCTGGTCACAGGAGCCGACACCGTAGAGACGGTCGCCGTCTACATCGGCATGTTGGGACTCGACTTCACCGTGACCGAACCACCGGAGCTCCTCGCCCACCTCACAACACTGGCTGAGCGTTACGCCAAAGCTGTTCGGTCAGCGTCACGACCAGATTCCCCTCAAAAAGTGACGCCAGTTTCTCCGACACGCAGCCCAGGCCAGCCTCACTCGTAACGAGTGTCAGTTTCTGTGATGTGTACGGCTGCTCCTGGACAACCCCGCTCGGGTCGAGGAGATATGTCGACCGATGTCCGCCTCGGCAAGACGCGCGGAGGGATATGGCAAGTCTCGCGAGCTAGCACCATGATCACTCAGACAGGCGTCGCGATGGTCACGATGTTGGACCGCCACGCGCCGCCGTCCCAATCGTCGCAGGTGATGATGACCAGCCGGCCGGCCCCGGTCTGGGCAAAGATCTCCTCGGCGTTGCGAGCGAGCGCTGCCTTCGACAGCACATCGATGGACTTGACCCTGTAGCCATAGGTGGAGCCCGATCTTTTGACCTGGATGGTGTCGCCGCGGCCCAAATCTCCCACGTTGTCGAAAACGCCGCCACCTTTGTTGCGTACGGTGTGCCCGACCAGTACCGCCGATCCTCGCGTTTCGCCAGGCGCGGCGCCGTCGCTCCACCAGCCGACGACGCTGGGGTCCTGTGGGGGGTCGAGTACCCGGTTCTCGTCGGCCTTGATGGCCACGACTGGGGCGTCCACACCGATTCGCGGAATCCGCAATGTATAGAGGCCGTCGATTCGCTCAGCTTGATTGGTGCTCGGGTCGGGGGGGCCGTCGGTCACCTCCGGCGACGTCCTCCCGGGAGTCGGGGATGCCGTCACCGCTGACGTCGGCGCGGTTGTGGACCCGGCTGGAGTGACATCGTTTTGGTCGCTGGAGCTGCAGGCAGCCGTGACGGCCACGAGGGCCAGCCCGGCAATGAACCGGGCCAGCCCTCGTGTTGCCCGGCAAGCCGGGCGGGTCGTCAGATCAGGAGTCATGCAGGAAGCGGCGCCGAGCAAGTACCGCGGTTCCGGCCACCGCACCACCGGCGACCACTGCTAGACCCAAAAGCCCAGCAGCCGAACCGCCGCCGCTGGCGCCATCGGCACCTGCGGGCACATCAGTGGGCACCGGCGCCGGCGACGTAGCTGATTCCGAGGGCTTCGGTGACTCAGACGGCTTCTCGGAAGGCGTCTGCGTGTCCGTCGGCGTCGGCTTCGGCGGACAAGGCTCTACCCAGAAGACCTTGTGCTTAGTGTCGGCGCCCTGGGAACCCTCGGCATTGATCGTGAGCTTGACGTGGAAGCCTTGCTGGTCCGGCTCAAACCCGGTGAAGTCCAGAGTGTAGGTCTCTGAGGCATCGAGACCTGCCTCGCTGCCCCCGCCAGAGTTGTCGTCTCCACCAATGAACAGACGGTCCGTGTCTAGGATCTCACCGTTGCCGGTGGGCGGATGCGCCCTGAAGGTCAGGTCGGCAAAGAGGTCGCCCTCGTCGTAGCCGTAGAAGTCGACTTGGAACGTACAGTCGACATGGGGCTCGTTGGCTGGGTCGTCATCGAACTCCACATTGTCAATCTTGATTGTCCCGTTGTTACCCGGCACCGCAAAGGCAGCAGGGGCCGCGAAACCACCGAGTGCTATGCATCCGGCAAGGGCTATCGTCCCGCCGACACGGCGCGCGAGTCGAGCAACCTGCATGATTCCCCCCGAGAAATCCTTCTGTCAAAGGCCACTCGTTTGGCCTCGATATGGCAACAAAGTAACAGTCTGAGGACCGTAGCGAGGCTGACGTCGCAAAGTGTCGACTCCCGGCAATCAACAGTTATCTTCCTGTAACCGGCAACGCGGAAGCGGTCTGTAGAGCATCAATAAGGTTACGAG
>DATHIJ010000040.1:0-5027 GCA_035489975.1 Propionibacteriaceae bacterium
GGTCGCGTCGCGTCCGCTGCCTGGCAGCGCAGCGACGTGGTTGAAGAACTTAGTCAGGTATTCCCTTGCTTCAGCCTCGGTTCCGCCGTTGGCGATCACCTGCTGATAGGCCGCCAGGATGTTCCAACGCGCCGAACCGGAGGACGCCGGGTTGGGCGTGACGATCTTGACACCCGGCTTGACCAGGTCCGACCAGTCCTTGATGCCGAGCGGATTGCCCTTCTGCACCACGATGACGACGGCCGAATCTGAAACGATTCCCTTGGTGGGTCCGGAGTTCCAGGTCTCATCGACCAAGCCCGCCTTGACCAGCCTTGTCACATCGCCCTCGAGTGAGAAGTTCACGTAGTCGGCCGGGAGGCCATTGACCACTGCCCGGCTCTGATCACCTGAGGCGCCATATGACTCCTCCCAGACGACGTCCTTGCCTTCCGGGGTCTGGGCGAACTTCTTCTGAATCGCGTTGTTCGCTTCTTTTGGTACCGCAAAGCCGACCAGGTGCAGCGTCGTGGTTCCGGCACCGTCCGGCGCGGTCGCGGCACCGCCGACGCAAGCGGTGAGCAGGAGGACTGTGGCAGCGACTGCAGAGAGCGCCGCGACGGACCGTACGCGCAGTAGGTTGCGTATGGACATGATGTCTCGCCTTCGGTTGAGAGGAATTTCCTCTATCTCTACTAGGTCGCTAGAGAATATAGAGATAAGGAGTCGTACGAAAGGTCGTTCGCATGTCGAGATGAGCGAACGCTTCTGCCGTGGGTCGCGCAGCCTAATCGCGCGATAGGATTCTTACCTCGTAAACTCCCGCCAGATGCGCAGGCTCTCAGCGAGGGGAGACGTTAGTGCTGGTTCGTGACGGGACGTCCCGGTGGAGGTAACGCGCCGTCTCGCGGTCGGCTGCGAGTTCATTCACCACTCGGAGATCGCTATTCCCGCGGTGTTCCAAGTGGAGCCGCTCAGCGATCAGAAAGTCGACGTCATCGATGAGCGCTGGTCGCTGGAGCCAGAGGAACCAACTCATCCGTACACCGACCTGTATGGAAATCCCTGTCGACGCTTGATGGTCCCGGCTGGACGCTCCTTGATCAGCTATCAGGCGACGGTGATCGTTCCTGATGCGGTTGAAGATGCCGATGAGGATGCGCCCGAGCTGACCCCTGACCAGCTGCCCGACGAGGCGCTGATCTACATCCTCCCCAGCCGCTTCTGCCTGCCGGATGTGCTCGGTGCCGAAGCGTGGAGCCGTTTCGGCAGCTCGCCGCCCGGCTACCGTCGGGTCCAGGCGATCTGCGACTACGTGCACAATCACGTCCGCTTTGAATACGGCGCTAGCACAGCGGTAACTACAGCCGAGGATGTCCATGCCAGCGGTTACGGAGTCTGCCGGGACTTCACACACCTCGCGGTTTCGTTCTGCCGCGCGCTCAATATCCCTGCTCGTTACGTCTTCGGCTACCTGCCCGAGATCGACATCCCGCCACTCGATCACCCGATGGACTTCGCGGCCTGGATGGAGGTCTATCTGGGTGATCGCTGGTGGACGTTCGATCCGCGCAACAACGAGCGACGTAAGGGGCGAGTGCTCATCGGGCGCGGTCGCGATGCCAGCGATGTAGCGATGGCCACCACTTTTGGCGCGCCTTGGCTGGAATCGATGACCGTGATCTCGGAGGAGGCCGTCGAGGGTTAGCGGCCCTGCGTGCGGGGCTGAGCCCTTCGACAAGCTCAGGACGGCGCCATTCGACCTGCTCAGGGTCCATTAGCTGGCACGCAGCCCGCGTACCGTGCTGGCGAGCACTGCGTCCAGCTGGGTATTGCCGATTGGTACGGCACCGAAGAAGAACCCCCAGTCCTTGCCATCGCGTACCACGATGAAGATCACGTGATCACCCAGCAGCGCGATATCGGGCCGGTCGACAGTGATCTCGCTCTCGATCAGCCATCCACGACGACCGTCGATGCTGAGGCTCTCGCTGCGAATATCGCTTCGGGTGGGGACGTACGGGCTGTACATGGTGCCGGTGCTGATGCACCGCGCCAAGCTCTCGACCGTATTGCGGGCGTCATGCACGAAGCCGTCCTCCTCGCGCAGCTGACCCACCGCGAGCTGCGCGATCCACGCCGGGTTCTGGCTGACCGGGAGCGTCTGCTGGAGCACGTCGTAGGCGAAGTTGAAGCGTCCCTCGAGCGCCGCGGGCTCAAATGTTTGTTGCGCCTCGAACGACAAGTTTCCGCCGTACACGCGGCCGTCAATGGGATGGGGAGCACGCTGGTCAGGGTTCCCCTTCGGGCAGGGCACCAGTGGCACCGGTGCAGGAGTCGCGGAGGGGAGCTGCCTGGCGGTGGGCGTATCGGATGGGGAGGAGACGTCACTGGGACTCACCGTGGCATTGGGGATCGGGTTGTCGACCAGCGAGCGGAAGCTGCCGATGAGGATGGCCACCGCCACGACGGTGCTCAGCGCAACGGCAAGCACGCCCAGGATGATGGCAGGCCGACGCCAGCGTCCTGGCCGACTGGGCGGGTCGCCGCTGGAAGGCTCACTTGGAGTCGGGCCAGTCGCAGGGCTCTCGGCCGGGGTGGGCCGGCCAGGGTCGTCGGTGGTCACGGTCGACCAACTGGAACCGTCCCAGTAGCGGTATCGCCCAGGCACCCCCGCAGGGTCGGGGTACCAGCCGGCAACGGCCACTCAGCGACCCTCGCGCCAGCCATTGGTGATCGGCAGCCGCCGGTCCCGGCCGAACGCCTTGAAGCTGATCTTGGTGCCCGGCGGATACTGCCGTCGCTTGTACTCCGCGCGATCGACCATCCTGATCACCCGGTCTGCCAGCTCAGGATCGAAGCCCATTGCCACGATCTCTTCGTGACCCGCGTCCCCCTCTACGTAGTCGTCCAGGACGTCGTCGAGTAGCTCGTACGGCGGCAGTGAGTCAGTGTCCTTCTGACCTGGGCGCAGTTCGGCGCTGGGTTCCTTGATGATCGAGTTCTCCGGGATCGGTGGAGTCTCACCGCGCGCTACAGCCTGCTCGTTGCGCCAACGGGCCAGCCTCCAGACCCAGGTCTTCGGCACGTCCTTGATCGGTGCATAGCCGCCGACGGCGTCGCCGTATATGGTGCTGTATCCGACGGCGAGCTCGCTCTTGTTGCCGCAAGCCAGCACGATCGACGGGGGATGCTGGTTGGACTCGGCCATCCAGATCACTGCTCGGATCCTCGCCTGCAGGTTCTCGGCGGCGATGCCATCGATATCGAGCATTTGGTCGAACGCGGCTACCGCTGGGGCGATCGGCACGGTCGTGAAGTGTAAGCCGGTCCGGGTGGCCAGCTCGGCGGCGTCACTCTTGGAATGCTCAGACGAGTAGGCGCTGGGATTGGAGATGCCATAGACACAGTCCGCGCCCAGGGCATCGCAGGCCAAAGTGGCCACCAGCGTCGAGTCGATGCCGCCCGACAGCCCGAGATAGACCCGCTCGATCCCATTCTTGGCGCAGTAGTCCCGCAGGCCCATGACCAGCGCGAGATAGACCTCGGCCATCGCCTCTAGCGGCTTTGCCACTACAGGAGTGATCAACTCAGTGGGTGCGCCTCCGGCGTCGGAGATGTGGTGCCGCACGATGATCATGCCGCTCTGACCGAACTCGGCGGGTACCGTGCCCTCGGCAAGCTCAGCTTGCCGCGGCGCAGTGCCGGGGGCAAGTTCAAGATCGGCAACGACCAGCTCTTCGACGAACTGCAGAGCGCGCACCACAATGGTGCCGTCCTCACGGGCGATCATGGTGTCGCCGTCGAAAACCAGCTCGTCCTGGCCGCCTACGAGGTTGACATATGCCAGCGGGCAGCCGGCTTCTCGTGCGCGACGCCTGACCAGATTCCCGCGTACGTCGTCCTTGTCCCGCTCGTACGGGCTGGCGTTGATCACCGCCAACAGACCGGCGTTCGCCTCGGCGGTCGCGGCGACCGGGCCGCCGTCTTGCCACAAGTCTTCACAGATGGCGATCGCGACGTCAACGCCACGAATGCGCACCACGTGCAGCTCGTTGCCGGGCCTGAAATAGCGGTACTCGTCGAAGACTCCGTAGTTGGGGAGGTGGTGCTTCGCGTAGGAGCAAATCACCTGACCCCGATGCAGCACTGCTGCCACGTTTTGTGGGTGCCCGCCCTTGGGATGGTCGGGTTCATCGATGCGGTCGAGATATCCCACCACCGCGACAAGATCACCAAGACCTGCATCGAGCAACCGTGCGGCGAGCCGCTTGATCGAGACCCGGGAGGCCTCGACGAAGCTGCGCCGCAGCGCGAGGTCTTCGACGGGATATCCGGTGAGCATCATCTCGGGGAACAGCACAAGGTGAGCACCTGCATCAGCTGCTTGTTTCGACCAGTCCATGACGAGGTCGGCGTTGGCTGAGATGTCTCCAACGGTGGCGTTGACCTGGGCCATAGCAATCCGCAGATGAGGCACGGCACGAGACTACGACGGGGCGCTAAGCCGGCGCATCGGCCAAGACAGTCGAAAGGTGAAACCTCCCACCGGGCTTTGTGTGGAAACCGGTCGCTGGCAACATCAAAATGGGCCCCGGATGCGGGTTGGGGGTGACCGGTTTCCTCAGGCCGAGGAGTGGCGGGGGCGAAACCGGTCAATCGCCATCGGAGGAGCGATTGGAGCAGGCGCTTTTCCTATGCGAGCGGCGACGACGGTCGCGGATTCACAGCGCGATGCGCTAGCAGTCGGAAACTCGCCCGCGTCGTAACCCTGCTGTTACAGGCTGGACGGCAGACTGGGCCGCGTGGACAAGCAGACCGAGTTCGTTTTGCGGGCGATCGAAGAACGCGATGTGCGGTTCGTCCGGATGTGGTTCACCGATGTTCTCGGTTTCCTGAAATCGGTCGCCGTCGCACCCGCAGAGCTCGAGGGCGCCTTTGCTGAGGGCATGGGCTTTGACGGCTCGGCGATCGAGGGCTTCGCCCGGGTCTATGAGTCCGACATGCTGGCTCACCCTGATCCAGCCACCTTCCAGGTCCCGACACGG
>DATHIJ010000041.1:0-8474 GCA_035489975.1 Propionibacteriaceae bacterium
CGCCGGCGGCGGCAGCGAATGCGCTCAGCGAGCCGTAGTACGACATGCTCGGCAGCAGAGCCGCCGTGACGACGCCAAGCAGCGCCCGGCCACAGCAAGGGCGCCGACCGCCAAGGCGACTGCACCGACTCGGCGCCGTAAAAGCAAGTACCAGGCAAGAATGATGGTGGCCGTGAGAGCAGCCAGGGCCCATCGAAACGGCTCGGGTCGGTACGGGTTCCCCATGAGCAGTTCGCCGTACCCCGGCCGAATCGCTACGAGCGCCGACCAGAGTCCAACCGCAGCCGCTGGCGCCACAACGAGCGGAATGAGCGCCGCGGCCGAGCCGATCAGCAGTCGCGGCACGGTAGCGAGTCCACGACGCCGCGCCAGCAGCGCCGCAGCCGCCAGCGCTACCACCGCAAGACCGGCCAGTGGCCAGACCAACCAATTCGGGTAGCTGACGCTACGGCCAAGGACCGTGAAGAAGGTCGCGTCGTCCGCCGACCTCACGTTGCCGAGATCTCGCTCGCCCAAGGCGCGAGTCAGTGCGAGCATGTTCACGCCGTGGTGCTGCACCCCGCTCAGCTCGAGATTCGCGAAGGTGTCCCGACTGGAGTGGTAGTAAGCGGTTCCATCAACAAAGGCGAAGTTGAGACCGGGGAAACCCGCCTCTTTGAAGACAGTGAAGTCGGTGTTCTGTGAGCCGGCCTCGTACATCGCGGCGAGGGCGGAGTCACCGACTGGATGAAGAGCCGAGGAGGTGTACAGCCGGACGAGCTCGGCATCTCCTGGTGCGGTCTCGAACAGCATGGAGGGTCCAGCATTACCGGTCGCTTCCCAGTTCAGTACGACGTCGGTCTGATGTCGGTTCCGCTGGGCAGCAACGAAAGCGGCCGCGCCGAGCAAGCCAGGTTCCTCGCCGTCGGTGAGCAATACGACGACGTCGTTGCGTAATTGCACGCCAGTGCTCAACGCGCGGGCCGTCTCGACCACCGCCGCTACCGCAGCTTTGTCGTCGGCCGCGCCGGGAGTGCCAAATGTCGAGTCGTAATGCGCCACGAGGAAGATCCGCCCGGTCGAGTCACGCCCGGGAAGGGTGGCGACAATGTTCTCCACCCGCCCCGCGACCGTCGAATGGCCAAACGAACCAATCCCGAGTCCTGCCTGAACCTGGACCTGCAGTCCGAGCGTCGTCAGCTGCGTCACCAAGTAATCGCGGATGCGGTCCCCGGCGTTGCTCCCGACTGGGCTGGGGCGATCGCCGGTGATCACCTGAAGATGCTCTGCCGCGCGTTCGGCGCTAAAGGCAGTAGCGGGTGCGGACCCGGGCAGCGGCGCTGGCGGCTGACTCGCTGCCCACGATGCGACGACCGAGATCGCAACGACTCCACCCACCAACATCCCGACCAGCCTGGTTCTGCTGCTCGATGCGCCGCCTGTGCGGCGGCCTAGCTCGCTCTGACCTTGATCAGATCGCGCCCGCCGGTTCATAAGCTCATCCAACACGAGGCGACGCAGACAAGCGCCCAGCAAGGGACCGGAGTTTGATCACCCGAGTACGGCCGCGTGCCGCCACCTTGGTCTGGCAACGGATCGGCGATGGCACCGTCCGCGCCGCACTAGAGTGAGTGACATGGAGGAGCCGCCCGAGCACCACCACTTTTTGGTGCAGGCGCCGGTACCGCCCGCCGGCGGCGATGGCTTGGCCGTCATCACCGTGGGGACGGCGATCTTCGCGCTGGTGTCGGCAGTCTTTGCGTTCGCTTATGACTGGCTCGTGGCGCACAACCACACGTCATGGCTGCAGGTGAGCATCAGCGGATTTGTCCTCGGCCTCGTTGGGCTGGCCTATTGCTGGCGTCGCCGGCGGCGCCGTCCAGCCGACGTCTGAGAAGACACTCCCAGGTTCCACGCTCAGAAACTGAAGCGCTCCTCATGCAGCTGATGGCGCGGGAAACCGCTGTCCGTCAGCGACTCACGCACCCGAGATGCCAGCCGGGGTGAGCCGCAGAGGTAGACATCATGGTCGCTCAGATCGCCGACGATGCGGTTCAGTGCATGTGCGCTCATGTCGTTTCTGGCATCACTGGACGGGCCCACCAGGTATACGACTCGGGCGCCGGAGCGTTCGGCGATCTCGTCGAGCTCATGCTTGAGTACCAGGTCCTGCTCCTTGGACGCGCGATAGACCAGCGTGACGTCCTTGCCGGGCAGGTCGATCTCCTCGAAGAGCGCGCGCATCGGAGTGATCCCGACTCCACCAGCGATCAGCAGTACCCGCGGCCGACGACGTCGACGGCGGGTCAGCACACCGTACGGGCCCTCCGCGAACACCAACGTGCCGCGCGGGATCTCGAAGAGCCGCCGGGTCCCATCGCCGCGCGCCTTGATGGTGATCCGCAGTAAGTGGCGGGTCGGGGGCGCTGAGAGGGAGAACGGGTACGCCGAGCGCCAGGTCTGGCGAGTCAAAAATCTCCAGCGGAAGAACTGGCCTGGCTCGGCCCGCAACTCATCCAGGTGCTGACCGGACATCAGCACGCTCATCACGTCAGGGGCTTCCTGCCGCACTTGTTCGACTCGCAACCGGTGCCGCCAGAGCTGGAACAACGGCTGAAACACCCGCCATCGCAGGACCAGCGCAAAGGCATAGGTGTACAGCAGGGCCCAGGCAATCTGCAACCATCGCCGGCCGGCAAGGTCAGGCCCCGCCAGCTGATGCGCAAACCCTAACCCCACAGCCAGGTAGGTGAGTAGGTGGAGGAAGTGCCATCGCTCGTAGGAGATGCGTCGTCGCAGAGCGCGTACGGAGGAGAATCCGATGAGCACCAAGATCACCGTGCCGACCGATGCGGTCAGCAGCCCTGGAACGTTGAGCACGCCCATAGATGCGCCGACAAAATCGCTCGAGGTTGCTCCAGCCCACGCGACAACTGCGGCTATGGCATGCACGACGGTCAGCATGATCACCAGCGGCCCGGCCCAGGCATGCCACCGCGCAAGCCGGTGGGCACCCACGTCGCGTTCCAGCCATGGGGCCCGCGACATCAAGATCAACATGGTCGCTGCCCCGTACCCCGCGGCCATTCCAGTGATATGGGACACGAGGGGGGCGCCGAACTGAATCGGCAACCCACTACCGACGAAGCCCTGAAGGACCGCTAGGGCGGCACCAAGGTAGACAAGGACCACCAATGTGGTCGCTCTAACGCCCAGCGGTCGCACGTCTCAGCAGTCTCGGTCAAGGATCCGGCGACGCCACGCGGTCGTCGTGCACGACCGACGTTGGCGCGATTTCAGGGGCATTCATGCCAACATTCACGCCGACCGCGGTCGCCGCAACGAAGAGCAGCAGTGTGACCAATCGAAGGGTCCACCGGATCAGCGAAGGAGAAACGGCGACTGAAAGCCGCGCGATACGAGGAAACAGGCGCCCAAAATCAAGTGCCGCGTCCGACATGGTGATTCTCCTGGCCCTTGGAGAAATCCCCGAGGGTCACGAGTCTGATGGACAGGTCGACTGAGCGTAACCACTTTGTGACCAACGTCACACTGCAAAACCCAACAAATTGCGCGCCGCTGCCGCATGCCTTTCAGGCAACGCGCTAGTCCGCCCGGCCGATCTATTGGGGGCTGGATCGTCTCGCGTTAGTCGAACAGCGAGATCGGTGCGTCCCATTCGATGGTGTCCCAGATCGGTGGGCGAGGCTCATCCGGGCGCTCGTCGGCCAGCACATTCGAGTGGGCGCCGCAGCCGTGATCAACGCTGACGACGGTTCCCTCGGAGACCGAGAAGGCATTCGCGCAGACGCCGAACAGCGTGCCGAGGCTGCCCTGCAGGCGTACGAAGAACCCGCAGGTCTCGCATACATCCGGGGCCAACCGGCTGAGCGGGTTATCCGGTCCACCCTCCCCAGCGAGCCAGCGCTGGGCAGCCTCATCTCGGCCCTCGGCCGACAAGACGCGCTCCCGCCCCAGACCAAGTTCAGCAACGACGATGCGGATCAGACTCATCTCAGCCGGATCGGAATTGGCCGCATCCTCACCGGCGGTATAGCCAGCCTCCAACCGGAGGTCATCGCCCGAGCTCGGCAGGAGTACGCCAGGGGTCACGTCGCGAGGCTGGATCCGCTGGGCCCACGGCACCCACGCTTTTGCCTGGAGCGCCCCTTCGCCAGGCAGCAGCACCACCTCGTTGATGGTCACCACACGGGACCGCGCAGCTCGGACCACGGTCACTGACCAGCGCCAGCCGCGGTAGCCCGGATGCGGGCAGGCAAAGAAGTGGCTGACCACCCTGGTGTCTTCGGCCTGCGCGCCGAGATACTCACCGACCCCCATAACGCCGGCGGTCTCGTCTGCCGCGGCGTGCGCAAGATCGACAGCGGCAAGGCAGGCGGCGTCGGGCTTGGTCGTACCGGTGCTCGCGGCCATGGCCTCATTCTGGCAGTGGTTCAGTGCTTGTGTTACCTCATGTCCAGCGCGCGAGGGCTTGAGCGTTGACTACAGCTCGAGTTCGTCTGCCACTGCTCGAAGCACCGTGGCGACCTTGCCTGCAGTCTTGGCATCCGGGTAACGGCCGCGGCGATAGCCGTTGCCGACTCCGTCGAGCATCTTGATCAGGTCCTCAACGATCACCGTCATCTGCTCGGGCGGCTTACGATGCGCCTTGGACAGGGAGGGCGGCATCTCCATGATGTGCACCGACAGCGCCTGTTCGCCCTTCCGACCTTCCACGACACCGAACTCGACTCGCTGGCCTGCCTTCAATGTCGTTACGCCCGGAGGCAACGCGTTGGCGCGGACATAGACGTCGCCGCCGTCATCCTTGGTCAGGAAGCCGAAGCCCTTCTCGGCGTCGTAGAACCTCACCTTGCCAACTGGCACGTCCAACCTCGCTTGCTCTGTCGCCGGTTCTCGGCATTCGCGTTTTTTTTGGGCACTGCTCGCGCAACCGACGCTCGCAATGCGGAAGATACCCCCACTACAGCCCGCTAAGCGTAGCCGCTCCGTTCGGCCGTCCCAACAGCAAAGCCAGGTTGTTCTGTGCCCATACATAGTTGAACTATCCATATTGGCTGACCGCCCACCTCGTCTACGATGAACTGCGTGGCAACGTGGGAAGACGGGCCGGAGTACGCGCCGATCGAGCGTCCCTCCGACTTCCAGAACCCTGACGCCCCGCCACTAAAGATTGCTACTCCGTACCCGCAAATGGCTGCCTGGGCGCCCAAGGGCCGACCGGTCTTCGATTCCCCGGAGAAGCCAGTCGCCTCACTGTCCACCTTGCTGCCGACGCGCGAGGAGCCGCGCGACCCGCAGGAACCGTTTGCCGTGGTGGCCAGCACGATGACCTCCGACTCGGCCTGGGGAGCAGTCCACTGGGCTTCGCCGACGGGCCAGCCAACTGGACCTCCTCTGGCTGGTGGCTTGACCGCGCCGCCAGATGCGCGCTATCCACGGCCGGACCAACCGCTGGTTGTCGAATCCGGCCAGAGTCCCGCGCCAGGTAATTTTCCGGCACACGGCACCCCTGGCTGGTGGGGCCCCGGACCGCCAGGGCAACAACCGCGACCGACAAGTCCCGTGACCGCAAGAGCCGTCCTCGACGCCGCGACCCCAGGCCTCTGCATATGCCTGCTGATCGGCGGCTTGGTGTACGTTCTCTCCCCCATCGTTCTCTGGATCGGTGTTGCGCTGGTGGCGCGCGTCAAGGTCGCGAAAGATGAGGTGCGCCGGGCGTACAAGTTCGGCATCGTCGCGTTGGCTGTCATTGGATTCCTCGGCACGTTCATCGTCGATACCGGCCTCGGGGACTGGTGGGGATTCGTCGCCACCTGGGGGCTGGTGATCTGCTGGGGGCTGCTGGTCAGCACGCTGGTTCTGGTGTATCGGCGCCTCAAGTCAAACTCCACGCCGCCGCCCACCAATCGATCCACCTGGCGGTAGTCGGCGTGGCTGAGCCAAGTGAGCCGCCGCGGCCACGCACCTTGACCGAGGCGCTGCGTGATATGTCGGCCGAGGAGCTGGCCGCCTTGCTCAACGCCCGTCCCGACCTCATCGAACCGGTCCCCGAAGACGTCGCACAGCTGGCGAGCCGGTCCACTACGTCGGCATCGATCAGCCGAGCGATCGACGAACTCAACAGCTGGCTGCGCGTTGTCACAGAGGCTTTAGCCGCGCTGTCCGATCCCGCCTCCGTCGGTGATCTCGCAACCGTGCTCCAGCAATCAAAGACCCAGGTCGGCATGGCTGCTCAGCAGCTTCGAGAGCGCGCGCTGGTGTGGGGCAACGACGACCAGCTGCACCTCGTACGACCGGCTCGCGAGGCGTTCCAGCCTTATCCCGGCGGCCTGGCTCCCCCATCGGCACGCGCGATGTCTGATGACCAGATCGATGCGGCAGTTGAGATGTGTGGCCCGGAGGCCAAGGCCGTACTCGAACGTCTCCTCTGGTCGCCGACCGGGGCTGTACGCAACGCCGACCGCGCCGTGACTGTGACATCGGCCAGCTCGCCGGTCGAGCGGTTGCTCGGTCACCAACTGCTGCGGGCACTGGATTCGGAAACGGTGATCATTCCGCGGGAGGTGGCGTGGCGGCTGCGGGGAGCCAGGTTCAGCGCGGAGCCGGTGACCACCGATCCGCCGCTGATCAGCGGACAACGTCGTGAGCCGGGACTCGTTGACCGGGCCGCGGTTGGGGCCGCGTTCGCCTTGCTGCATGACATCGAGCTGATTGCGCAACGCCTTGAGTCGACAACCCCCAAGCTGCTGCGTGGAGGTGGGCTCGCCAACCGCGAGGTCACCGATCTCGCCCGCCATCTTGGCGCCGACCCGACACACGCCACCTTCGTCATCGAGTGCGCTGCTGCTGCTCGACTGGTGACACCGGCCAGAACGGGGGCGCTGCTTCCAACGCCGGACTATGACAGGTGGCTCGGCTCCGATGCCGTTACCCGCTGGCGGCTGGTAGCCGCGGCATGGCTCGCTGCAGACCGCTTCTTCGCCCGATCCGCCGAAGCCGGCAACCACGCCCTCGGCCAGGAGGCGTACGCCCCAGCCGCACCGGGCCTGCGTCTGGTAGTCCTGCGGCTCGTCGCTGATGCAACGCCAGGTACCGTGCTCGACCTGGATCGGCTAGCCGATGCCGCCGCGTGGCATCGGCCACGCCTGACGCAGGGACCGCTGACGGCCCGGCAGCTGGTGGAGTTGACGTGGCGTGAGGCGTCGTGGCTGGGGCTGGCGGCACTAGATGCGGTGTCGTCGCTCGCCAGGGTTCCACTGCAGCCAGATGAGCCAATGTCAAACGACCTGACCGAACTGTTTCCAGCCCCAGTGGCGCATTTCGTCATCCAGGCCGATCTCACAGCTGTCACTGCAGGGCCGCTGGAGCACACGGTTGCCGCCGAGCTCCGGATGCTGGCTGATCAGGAGTCCCGAGGTGTTGGTGGTGTCTACCGGTTCAGCCCCACCTCGTTGCGCCGCGCCTTCGATCTTGGCTGGTCGGCAGCCGACGTGGGGTTTTGGCTGGAGCGCCACTCGACCACGGATGTGCCGCAAGCACTTCGCTACTTGGTCGGCGACGTAGCGAGGCGCCACGGGAGCATTCGAGTTGGCCCGGCGGGCTGCTATGTGCGAGTGGCGGACGAGGCGCAGGCGGCGGCACTGCTCGCTCATCCTGCTGCGTCGGGCCTCGGGCTCCGCTCCGTCGGCTCGGGTGTCTTGGTCGCTGCGGTCGATGAGCATGAGCTGGTTCCGTTGCTGCGCGAACTGGGCCATGACCCGGCAATTGAGAACAGTGCCGGCGAGGTGATCGTGACCCCGCCTTCGCGGCGGGCCGCGCGGGCGCCGGCAGAGCCAGGCAATGCCGTCGCCTCCGCCGCCGAGGTAGCCGCTGCACTGCTGGAACGCGAACGCCGGCGTCGGGCCAACGGACTGGCTGCCGCCGGTGCGACGACTGAGGGCCCCGTCGAGCAACTCCGGTCGGCAACTGAGGCAGGCGTGCCGGTTCGAGTGGTCTATGTCAACGCCGACGGCAGCCGCGCCGAGCGCCACCTGGCGCCTTTGGATCTGACGGCTGGGGCCGTGCGCGCCGTAGACCGGGACAGCGCGCAGATCGTGACCATCCCGTTGGCCCGCATTGCGTCAGTCGTTCCCGCCACTTCAATGTCGTAGAAGGCGTGTAGAACAATCTCGCGACGGCCGCCGCGACATTAGACTGACCGGGTGCATGCCGTGACAATCAGGCGAATGATCGTCTTTGGCGTGTGCGCTCTCGGGGTGGGATCCCTGTACCTCATACCGAGCATCGCGGGTACACCCGAGCAGATCGGGGTTCCGAAAGCCAACGATGGGCCGACGAGCGGGCCGCTCGGAGCTCAATCCGACGGGTCGCTGGAATCAGCCTCGCCCAGCGGGGACCGCGACTCGCTTGAGGAAAGTCAGAGGGATCGCCAGGCGGCGGCCGGCCCGACGCAGCCGTCCGAGATTGACAGC
>DATHIJ010000042.1:0-6355 GCA_035489975.1 Propionibacteriaceae bacterium
CCGTACCCCCAGTGCATCCAGCTGGTCCCTCCGCCGCCTGATCACGTCGCGGTTGAAGCCCATGAGCCAGCGGACCTCGTCCGGCGATCGGTTCCAGTTCTCAGTGGAAAACGCGTACGCGGAGAGGTATTTCACGCCGACCTCGATGGCCCCCTCGATCACGTCGAACAGCGACGCCTCACCGCGCGCGTGGCCCTCCGTACGCGGCAGGTTGCGCGCCTTCGCCCAGCGCCCATTGCCATCCATCACGATCGCGACATGGGTCGGCAACCGGTTTCGAGGGATTTGCGGCGGTCGTGCTCCGCTTACGTGCGGTCGCGGGGAGGTCGGCGCCGGTCGTGCCCTCCTCGCAAGCTTGGCCATGTCAGGGACAATATCGAGGTGCCGACATACCGTGACGAAGCAGTGGTTCTTCGCACGCACAAGCTCGGTGAAGCCGATCGGATCATCACCATGCTGAGCCGACACCGCGGCAAGATTCGCGGGGTCGCGAAGGGGGTACGCCGCACGACCTCGAAGTTCGGCGCTCGGCTCGAGCCGTTCTCACACATCGACTTGCAGCTCGCCGTCGGGCACACCCTCGACGTGATCACACAAGTCGAATCGTTGGATGCCTTCGGTGACCCGCTGTCCGATGACTATCCCGCGTACACGGCGGGCCAGGTGATGCTCGAGACGGCCGATCGCCTGGTGGTCGAGGAATCCGAGCCTGCTCTGCAGCAATACCTACTGCTGGTGGCGGCGTTGCGAGCGCTCACCCTAGGCACCTCCGACGGACACCGCCCTCCGACATTGATCTTGGACTCATACCTGCTGCGGGCCTTGGCGGTCGCGGGTTATGCGCCCTCCTTCTCCGACTGCGCCCGCTGCGGGGTAGCGGGGCCGCACCGAGCTTTCTCTCCTGCCTTGGGTGGCGCAGTCTGCGAGCGCTGCCGTCCATCCGGAGCTGCCCGGCCCGCTCCCGAAACCCTGGCGTTGCTCGGCGCGCTGCTCGAGGGCCGCTGGAGTGATACCCGCCAGGTGCTCGATCGTGAGGCACGCGAGGCGAGCGGGATGACGGCTGCCTTCGTAGCCTGGCACCTGGATCGCAACCTGAGATCCATAGCGCATGTCGAGCGTTGAGCCCAGGTGGCCGCCGCCGCCAGAGGCACCGGTGTTCGTGGCAGCGCAGCAGCCCGCGGCGGTGCAGCGACCGCATCGGGCCGCATACGTGCTGGCCGCGATCATGCCGGTGATCTTGCTTGTGGCACTGGCCATCCCGGTTGGCGTGGCATGGACGATCGCGCGGCTGCGGCAGAGTCCCAGCAGCGTGACCACGCCGCCCCCACCGAATCCCAACGCGACTGACGGAGAACCCGGCCTGGGCGATCCGTACTATCCACAGGCCGGAAACAGCGGTTACGACGTAGCCAAATATCAAATCATGATCAACTGGGATCCGTCGGTCCAGGCGATCAGCGGTACGGCAACGATCAGCGCACGGGCTACCCAGCAGCTCAACTCCTTCTACTTCGACCTGGCCCTGCATACCGACAAAGTCACCGTCAACGGCGTCCCCGCGGAATCCATCGCCAGAGGCTTCGCCGACGTCTATGTGAAGCCAGCAGAGCCGATCCCGGCCGGCAGCTCGTTTCAAGTAGCGATCGGCTACTCCGGTAAGCCCGGTGACATTCGGCAGGGGGACGTGCAGCCGTGGTTTTCCAGCAACGGCGAATGGACCGCGGCCGGTGAGCCGGAGAGCGCCGCCTGGTGGTACCCCTCTAACGATCACCCGTCGGATCCGGCGCTGATGGACGTCTCGATCCGGGTGCCCGCCGGCATGGAGGCCATCAGCGTTGGGCGGCTCGAGTCTGCCGATGCCGGCAATGAAAAGGACTTCAACACCTGGCATTGGATCGCCCGGCAGCCCATGGCAACTTACGTGAACTTCATCTCCATTGGTCAGTACGAGCTCAAGCAGGGCATTGACCACGGCTTGCCTTACGTCTATGCGGTATCCGCGCAGCTGTCCCCAGAGGACCGCAAGAAGGCGTTCGCCGCGCTGGTGAGCTCAGGGGAGCGGATCCGGACGCTAGAGGCGATGTTCGGCCCCTACCCGTTTACCGAGCTCGGAGGCATCGTTCCGGTGCACAGGCTGTGGTTCGGTGGGCTGGAGACCCAGACCCGGCCGATCTACGACGCCAGGTCGATCTTGAACTCTGGATTCGAACCAGGTCTGCTCGATCATGAGCTAGCCCACATGTGGTTCGGCGACAACGTGACCGTGCGGCAGTGGAACGACATCTTTATCAGCGAGGCGTATGCATCCTGGGCCCAATGGGGAGCCAGAGAGCGGCGAGGCGGACGTAAGGCCAACGATTCTTTGAACGGCGCATACGAGCGACTTGTCAACAACGATGATTTCTGGAAGATCACCATGATCGACCCCAGTAGAGCGCACCTCTTCGATGCGGTCTACGCGCGAGGTTCCATGACGCTCCAAGCACTTCGCAATGTGATGGGGGACGAGGCGTTCTTCAAGCTGGCCAGGGACTGGAGTCAAAATCCCGGGAGCCGCACCCTCGAGGATTGGATGGCTGCAGCGCAGTCGTACACCACAGTTGATCTTGGACTCTTCTTCCAGGCCTGGATCTACGCCCCGGCTGCCCCGGCCCGGACAGCGGCAAACGGCTTCCGATAACCCGTGTTGTCAGAACCTCAGCACCATATTTGGTGCTGAGGTTCTGACAACTCGGCGCTGGCTGGAGGTGGCTTGCTGACGCCCCACCTACCCGGTCCGCGCCCCACCTATAGGTGGGGCGTCGAGGGAGAAGGTGGGGCGTCAGCGAAGGGGTGAGGAGAAACCAAAGCTGCAAGTGATGCACGAGCAGCTTCGGAAAGGGATCTAACCCACTCGGTTGATGGCCGAGGTGACGGCCTTGAGCGAGGCAGTGACGATGTTTGCGTCCGTCCCTACTCCCCACACGACTACGCTGTCCTCGCCCGCGCCGACCTCGCATTCCACGTAGGCCGCCGCGAGCGCGTCACCACCCGCGGAGAGCGCATGCTCGGCGTAGTCGAGCACCCGTACCTGATGGCCGAGCGTGGATATGGCGTCCACGAACGCCGAAACAGGACCGTTTCCTTCCCCAGTGATCGACTGGGTTGAGCCGTTGGCCACGACCTGCGCGGTAAGGGAGGTTTGGCTGGTTTCTGACGAGGTCGTCCCGACGCTCAGCAAATGCAGCGGAGTGTCAGGCTCGAGGTACTCGAACTGGAAGATCTCCCAAAGCCGACTCGCGCTGACCTCACCGCCACCGGCGTCGGTGTGCGCCTGCACCGCCTTCGAGAACTCGATCTGCAGCCGCCTCGGCAGGTCGAGATTGTGCTCAGACTTCATGATGTAGGCGACGCCGCCCTTGCCGGACTGGGAGTTCACCCGGATGACCGCCTCGTACGTGCGGCCGACATCGAAGGGATCGATCGGCAGATAGGGAGCCTGCCAATCGATCTCCCGGACGCTGATGCCTTGCGCCTGCGACCTTTTCTCCAGGTCCTCCAGACCTTTTTTGATCGCGTCTTGGTGGCTGCCCGAAAACGCGGTGTAGACCAGGTCGCCCGCGTAAGGGTGGCGCGGGTGGACCGGCAAGTTGGTGCAGTACTCCACGGTGCGACGGATCTCGTCGATGCGGGAGAAGTTGATCTTGGGGTCTATTCCTTGTGAGAACAGGTTCATTCCCAATGTGACCAGGTCCACGTTGCCGGTGCGCTCGCCGTGGCCGAAGAGGCAACCCTCGACCCGGTCGGCCCCGGCCATCATGGCCAGCTCGGTCGCAGCGGTTGCCGTGCCACGGTCGTTGTGCGGGTGCAGCGAGATCGCGACATGCTCCCGGTTGTGTACGTGCCTGCTGAACCACTCGATCTGATCCGCGTAGACATTCGGTGTTGCCATCTCAACAGTCGCCGGCAGGTTCAAGATGATCTCCCGGCCGTCCGATGGTTGCCAGACGTCCATCACCGCATTGCAGACTTCGACGGCAAACTCCATCTCGGTTCCGGTGAAGATCTCAGGCGAATATTCATAGCCGAATTCGACGTCGCCCAAATACTGTTCGGCGTACTTCATCACCAGCTCGGTGCCGCGCGTAGCCATAGCGATGCATTCGGCTTTGTCGACATGGAAGACCACGCGACGGAACAGCGGCGCCGTGGCGTTGTACATGTGAATGGTTGCGGTCTTGGCACCCACCACGGACTCGGCCGTGCGCTCGATGAGGTCTTCACGTGCCTGGGTCAGCACTGAGACGATCACATCATCGGGGATTTTGTCCTGCTCGATGAGTTGCCTGACGAAGTCGAAGTCAACCTGGCTTGCAGAGGGAAACCCGATCTCGATCTCCTTGTAACCCATCTCCACCAAGAGATCGAACATCTTGTGCTTGCGGGCAGGAGTCATCGGATCGATCAGCGCCTGATTGCCGTCACGAAGATCGGTTGACAGCCACCGCGGCGCCTTGGTGATCACACTCGAGGGCCAAGTGCGATCCGGAAGGTTGATAGGAGTGAACGGCCGATAGCGGTGAAAGGGCATTGGGCTGGGCTGCTGCACCGGTACCTTTTGGGTCCTCGTACCGAACGACGTCGTCGTGCGGTTGTGGCCTTCGCCAGATGGCTGCGATGAACTCGTCGCAATGCTGGACGTGCTGGTATTTGACATGATCCCTCGCTGTGAGATGTGGAGCGGACCGGAAGCACGTCAAACTCCGCAGCGAGGATGCCGGCCCCTAGTGGGCCTCGCTGCGGCAGCGGAGGAGGAGCAGCGCGAAACGGCGCTGGGTGCTTGCCACGGCGTCACTCTAACACCCGAGATCAGGCGACGGCCAAACCTTGTCTCGAAAACCCGTGGCTGGACACGCGTCGTGTAGGGCACCCTGGTCTGGTGCCTTTCGTACGCGTCAAGCCTGATGACATGACTCAGGTCAACGCGGTCGCCTTCATTGAGGAGGCGGCGCGTCAGGTTGACGACCCCGAGGCATTCCCGGTGATTCCCGAGATGCTCGCCGGGCGGATGCGTTATGGCTGGGACCTGGAGCCCCCAGAGCACTATCTCTATGTCCCCGAGAACGCTTCCCACCCTGTCGGGGTGCTCGAGGTCGAGCTTCCGACTCGCGACAACTTGCATCTGGTGTGGGCCAGCATCTGGGTACATCCCGATCATCGGTGCCATGGCCACGGCTCACTGATCATGAACGAGGTGCTGCGGATTGCCCGTGAGGCGGGCCGTACCACCATCTGGATCTGGGCGGCTGAAGATGATCAAGGTGCGCGCAAATTTGTCGAGGGCTTTGGTTTCAGATATGCCAACCACGACGCGCGTAGACGGCAGGTGCTCGCAGGGGTGGATCAGACCGAAATTCAGCGGCTCCGGGCAGTGGCTGAGGCGGCGGCGTCTGACTACTTTCTCGAAAGACTGCAACCACCTATCCCGGACAATGTCCTGGGCGAGCTCGTCGAAGTGACTGCGGCGATCAACGACGCGCCGATGGGCGAGCTGACCTATGAGGACGAGAAGTTTGATCTGGAGCGGCTGCGCGATCTTGAAACTGCCGCGCGGGGTCGTGGGGATCGCGTGTATCGAGTGATCGCGAGGCATCGCGGGACTGGTGACGTCGGCGGGCACACTGTGGTGCTCACTCATCCGTTGCAGCCCGAGGTCGCCGGCCAGGGCGACACCGCCGTGGCACGCCACCACCGAGGGAACCGGCTCGGCCTACTTGTCAAGATCGACATGATGCGCTGGCTAGCCGAGGTGGAACCGCAGCTGAAGATCATCGAAACCTGGAACAACGTCGACAACAACTTCATGATCAACGTGAACGAGGCAATGGGTTACCGACTGTCCCGCATCTTCAACACGTACGAATTGAAGCTCGCCTGAGCGACCCAGGCCCCAGCAGACGGCACTCCGTGACCCGGAGTCAGAAACTGGGTTAAAGAGGCTGTTGCGTTTTGCAATGTTGAGGGGTCTGCTTTCAAGACAGACAGTTGTTTGAGTTTGCGGTTTGGAGCGTCGCTCAGGCCGTCGCCAGGCGGCGGATGGTCTCTAGGGCGGCAAATGCGATTGGTGTGCCGCGGCCTGGTTACCGCGGCGGGAGAATCGCAGACCCGCGCCCAAACCGTGCCGAAACACCTAGAGGAAGATGATGCTCGCCACTGGCCGCAACGACGACCTTGAAGGAGTACGGCCGTGAGGTTCTGGATGGACACTCTCGCCCACAAGGCACTCGAAAGGGGGCAGGCGAGGCCCGCATGTCAAAGCCGAGCTTGCGGCTTTGGCCGGGCGACGATGACGACGCCCACGCCGCGTCCACAGAGC
>DATHIJ010000043.1:0-5773 GCA_035489975.1 Propionibacteriaceae bacterium
ACCGATGCCACCGCTTGCGCGCCCGCCGACCTGCCTGGAGAGGTTGCCGCCCCAGCCACGTAGCCGTTGCTTCAGATACTGCAGTTGTGCCAGCTCGACTTGGGCTTTGCCTTCGGCGCTTTTTGCGTGCGCTGCGAAGATGTCGAGTATCAGCGCTGTTCGGTCAATGACCTTTACGCCGACCTGGTCTTCGAGATTGCGCAGCTGCGCAAGGGTCAACTCGCCGTCACAGATCACCGTATCCGCCCCAGTGGCAACCACAATGTCCCGCAACTCGGCGACCTTGCCGCGTCCGACGTAGGTCGCCGGGTCTGGTCGGTCGCGGCGTTGGATCAGACCTTCGAGGACCTGTGATCCGGCAGTCTCGGCCAACGCCTTCAGCTCGGCGATTGAGTTGTCGGCGGCTGTCTCGCTGTTATGGGTCGAGACGCTGACCAGAACCACGCGCTCCAGCAAGAGTTGGCGGTATTCAACCTCGCTGACGTCAGCCAGTTCGGTTGACATCCCCGCGACCCGGCGCAGCGAAAGTCGATCTGCTAGGTCTTGTTGAGCTCCGTCAAAACTTGATTCGTCGGTTGGCTGCAACTCGAGCCGCTCGATGAGCAACTCATCGGCTTCTGGGGTCTCTTCTAATCGTGGGTCTCGTCGCGGAACAGTCATGTCTGGACCAGAATCTCACGGCGACACAAGCCTGAGCGAAGCGTTTGATGCCACAGCGGGTTGAGAAGCCTGCGGTCGCCCTCCCGGCGAAGGTGGTCACAAACAACATCCAGTCCTCGGTGATTGATGTTGTTGGTGACCACTTTTGTCCTCAGAACAGCGTGTAGCCACCGTCCATAACGACCACCTCGCCGGTCATGAACGAGGACGCGTCTGAGGCCAGAAAGACCACGCAGGGACCCAGCTCGGAGGGCATGGCGTAGCGCTGCATCGGTGCGTCGTCGATCCAATGACGCCTGAACTCTGGAGAGTCGACCGGGGCCATCTCGGTCTTGACATAACCAGGTGCGAGAGCGTTCACCCGTACGCCGTGCGGCGCCCATTCCGCGGCCAGCGAGCGGGTCAGCTGGTGGACGGCAGCCTTGGAAGCGTTGTACCCCGGTTGCCACTGCGGTCGGTTGACGATGTTGGCAGAGATCGAGCCGACGTTGATGATCACCCCACTGTGTTGGGCGACCATGTGTCGACCAAACTCCTGTGCGCAGTACCAGACGCCGTTCACGTTGACGTCCATGACAAATCGCCACTCCTCCGCGGTCACCTGAAGGGCGGGGCGATGGATGCATGCGCCGGCATTGTTCACCAATACATCGACTTGCCCGACTCGACTCATCACCTCTCCGGCCGCGCGTCGCACCTGGTCAGGTTCGGTCACATCTGCGGTCACGGCTATCGCAGTGACCCCGAGGGCATCCAGTTCCTTGATGACTTCAGTGGATCCGCCGGTATCTCGAACCAGCAGCACGACGTCGCTACCCGCTTCGGCCAGCGCCGTAGCCAGGGCCCGACCGATGCCCCGATTGGCTCCGGTGACGACGGAAACCTTCCCGGACAGCGAGAATGCATCGAGGACAGACATTGACAGCTCCTAGTTGTCAGGTCAGCTGGGGGTGGCGCCACGCGGCACCGGAGTGGACTGCTGTCTGGAAGACGGTGTGTTCCGGCAGGGCCAGCTCGCCATGCGCTACCAAAACAGCGGGCCCGGTGAGGTAAGCCTCGTGCTGGGTCAGCTCGACCTCAACGCTGCCTCCGAGCGTGTCCACTCGATAGGTCGCCGGCAATGGCGTCAGATCCTGATCATGGAAACGAGCTGCTGCGGCAGCGGCTACTGTGCCGGTACCGCAGGAGTGGGTCTCACCGACGCCGCGTTCATAGACGCGCATGCCGATGTGGTGCGCCCCAAGCTGGCGTACGAACTCCAGGTTTACGCCGTCGGGAAACTCCTCGGCCGGCTCCCAGCGGGGAGGTGCATGCAGCTGCGGCACATCAAGGTCGTCAACAAAGCTCACCGCATGGGGATTGCCAACATCGACCGTCAGCGCTTTGAACTCGGCACCGTCAGCGGTCGTGACAACCACCGATTGACTCCCGACGGCGGCCTGGCCCATGGTCACCCGGATCCTGCCATCCGGCAGAGCAGTCGCTACCTTGAGGCCGTCCCGCGTGGCGATTTCGACGACAGGTCCACTGACCAGGTCCTGATCGAGCAGGTAGCGGACGAAGACTCGGATGCCGTTACCGCACATCTCCGCGATCGATCCATCAGCGTTGCGATAGTCCATGAACCACAGGGCACCGTCGCCTTCCCAGCCATCGACATGCTTGGCGAGTACGGCCCGAAGCAGCCCATCGGCGCCAATACCCGCGCGCCGGTTGCAGATGAAGCGAACTTCAGCGGGTTCGACCTCGAGCATGGACTCCCGATCGAGGATGAGGACAAAGTCGTTCTCGGTGCCGTGTCCCTTCGTGAACGACCACCTGCGCATGCGGTTAGTCTTTCACCTCGGCTGCAGGTGCAAGACCGTCCGGCACACCGCCAGTCCCGGACGGCCCAGCAAGCGCGTACGCCGCCGAAACCAGACCGGGGTGGTCGTAGGGCAGCCACGTGATCCGCGCATCCTTGCGGAACCATGACTCCTGCCGGCGCGCGAACTTTCGCGTCGCGCTGATGGTGAGATCTCGTGCCTGCGACTCAGTGATCTCTGCGTCTAGATAGCGCAGTACCTGCCGATATCCGAGCGCACGTGAGGCGGTGAGGCTCTCACGAAGGCCCGCTGTGGCGAGCCGGCGTACTTCGTCAACGAAGCCCGCAGCCCACATCGCGTCCACCCGCGCGGCAATCCGAGCATCGAGTGTCGGACGGTCGACGGCGATGCCGATCTGAACCACATCAGCTAGTCGGTAACGGTGCTCAGGCAGTTCGGCCGAGAACGATTGGCCAGTCAGCTCAATGACCTCTAGGGCACGGACCACCCGCCGGGTATTGCCCGGAAGGATGCGCGCTGCGGCCACCGGGTCGGCAGCAGCCAACCGCTGATGGAGTCGCTCGGCGCCCTGTGTCGCTAGCTCCTGCTCCAGACGCGCTCGTAGTGCCGGATCGGTACCCGGGAAATCGAAGTCATCAATGATGGCTCGGATATACAGCGCAGACCCGCCAACCACAATCGGGATGACGCGGCGGGCGATGCATTCTGCGATGGCCAGCCGTGCGAGCTGCTGGAACTCCGCCACTGTCGCGCTTTCTGTGACGTCGAGCAGGTCGAGCATGTGGTGGCGGATCTCCGCACGCTCGGCCTCTGATGGCTTTGCCGTGCCGATGTCCATGTCACGGTAGACCAGCATCGAGTCTGCATTGACTATTTCGGCCGGGCGCCCGTCCCCCGCGTACCGCCGGACCAAGGCGGCTGCCAGTGTCGACTTGCCGGCCGCGGTCGGGCCCACGAGCACTACGGTCACCTGCACAGTGTGGCTCAGCCGACTCGTCGACTGCCGCTACCGTGTACATCGTTCGGAACCCGGAGTACAAAAGAAACGAGCCGAGTCGTGGTGCCGGGCGTGAGACGTTGGTGCTGAGAAGTGGACCGCCCGTCGGGCGCTGACGTCCGGTCCACCGGCGTAGCTGGTGTCTCCCCCGAGAGGTGGTCAACTATGGGAATCTTCGACCGGGCAAAAGACGCGCTCAGCGGGCAACGCGAGCATCTCGATGCCGCCGTCGAGAAGGTGGGGGACCTTGTCGACGAGAAAACCGAAGGCAAGTACGCGGAGCAGGTTGACAAGGGTCAGGAGATGGCCCGGGACAAGCTCGCCGATCTGACTCCCGACGAGCCGGAGCGGCCAGCCTGAGTTTCCCCGTCTTAGCGCTGGCCGGGTGTGACCTCAGCCACCCGCAATGGCCGGAGCCATCGGGTCGGCTGAGTCCTTTCGCTGTTCGCGCTGGATGTACTCCTCGATTGCCTCGATATTGTCTTTCGAGCGGCGTACCACGGCAACGAGGGCGCTCATCGTGGCAACTTCCTCGACCTGCTCCTTGATGAACCACTGCATGAACTGGTCAGAGGCAAAGTCGCTCTCCTCGCGCGCGATCCTGGTCAAATCATTGATCTGAGCGGTGACGCGGCGTTCTTGCTCAAGGGCGAGTTCGACGGGAGCGACGACGTCGGGGAAGTCGACCTGCGGGGCGCTGACTCCTGGAACGACTGCCGTCGCGTCCTGGTCAATGAGGTACTTGATCATCATCATTGCGTGGTCGCGCTCTTCCAGGGCTTGCTCGTAGAAGAAGCCCGCCATCTGCGGCATCGTGAGCGCGTCATAGAAGACCGCACAGGCCACATATTGCTGGTGAGCGGCGAACTCGTGCCCGATCTGAATGTTGAGTTGCTCGACAAATCGTTCGGCGGGCATGGAGCGCTCCTAGCAGCTTCGTCAGTGTGCAGTGCAGGTCTGAGCGAGCTGTAACGTACCAGGGGCGCCGACCGTAGGGATGCCGAGATCGATTGCAGAGCGAGCAGGTGTCGATCGAGTGGCCTGCCACGCGTCGCCGCCGCGGGTGCGGTGGAGCGCGAGCAGCCCGCCGTCGGCGTTGAGGTGGTGCGGGGCGGCGTAGGTGATGATCACTTCGGCCAAATCACCGGGACGTGGACGGTCCTGCGGTTCCTCAGGCACCGCGACATGGACGAGCCGGTTGTCTCGGGCGCGCCCGGACATCCGGTGGGTCTGAAGGTCTTTGCGGCCCTCCCCGTCGGCGAACATCACCTCGACTTGCCTGCCGACTTGCTTCACGTTCTCACACAAGGCAGTTTCGCCGACCAGCTCGACCAATCGGTCATAACGTTCCTGGACGACTGGCTTGGGCACCTGCCCGTCCATGGTCGCCGCTGGCGTACCGGCGCGTACCGAGTACTGGAAGGTAAATGCTGCGGAGAACCGCGCAGCCGCGACCACATCCAGGGTGGCCTGAAAGTCTGATTCGGTCTCTCCAGGGAAGCCGACGATGATGTCGGTAGTGATCGCGGCCTCCGGCATTGTGGCACGGACTTTGTCGATGATGGCCAGGTATCGGTCACTGCGGTAAGACCGGCGCATGGCACGCAGGATCGCGTCTGATCCGGACTGCAACGGCATGTGCAGTTGGGGCATCACATTCGACGTTTCAGCCATCGCCGCGATGACGTCGTCGGTGAAGTCTTTGGGATGGGGCGAGGTGAAGCGAACCCGTTCCAGCCCGTCGACCTCGCCGCAGGCACGGAGCAATTTCGCGAAAGCTCGGCGGTCCCCGAACTCAACCCCGTACGCGTTGACATTCTGACCGAGGAGTGTCACCTCCTGAACACCTTCAGCCACCAGCGCCCGGATCTCGGCGAGGATGTCACCTGGTCTGCGGTCGGTCTCGCGACCGCGCAGCGCTGGGACGATGCAGAAGGTGCAGGTGTTGTTGCAGCCCACGCTGATGGACACCCAGGCCGCGTAGGCCGACTCCCGACGAGTCGGCAGATTGGACGGGAAGGTCTCCAGGGCTTCCTTGATCTCGATCTGTGCCTCGTGCTGGATTCGGGCACGTTCCAGCAGTACGGGCAGGGAGGAGATGTTGTGGGTGCCAAACACCACGTCCACCCATGGCGCGCGGCTGAGGATCACGTCCTTGTCTTTTTGGGCTAAGCAACCACCCACGGCGATTTGCATGCCCGGGCTCGCCTTCTTCGCCGGCAGCAAATTGCCGAGGCTGCCGTAGAGCCGGTTGTCGGCGTTCTCGCGCACCGCGCAGGTGTTGAACACC
>DATHIJ010000044.1:0-8070 GCA_035489975.1 Propionibacteriaceae bacterium
CCTGCCTCCTCCACAGATGTGAGGATCCGCAGGTCCTGTTCAGTGAGTGGCTCGCTGGCATCGACCACGACCACGCACACCTCCGCGCGCTCTATGGCGCCCTGCGTACGCAGGCTCGCGTAGTACTCATGCCCGGAACTCTCCTTGATCCGGCGACGGATTCCGGCGGTATCGATGAACCGATAGATCTCGCCACCGAGCTCAACGAGCTCATCGACGGGATCCACCGTGGTCCCTGCGACCTCATCGACGACCACCCGCTGTTGTCCGGCGATCTTGTTGAGCAGGCTTGATTTCCCGACATTGGGCTTCCCGACGATGGCAACACGACGTGGACCGCGCTCCAGCTCGTATGCCGCTCGTGGGGCCTCGGGAATCGCCGCCATAATCGCATCCAGCAGGTCACCGCTCCCCCGGCCGTGCAGTGCCGATACCGGGAGCGGCTCGCCCAGGCCGAGCTGCCACATGGCTGCCGCTTCCGCCTCGGTGCGCTGATCATCGACCTTGTTGGCGGCCAGAATGACGGGTTTTCCGCTGCGACGCAGCACCTTCACGACAGCCTCGTCGATGTCTTGTGTGCCAACGGTGGCATCGACAACAAAAACCACGGCATCCGCGGCTGCGACGGCGAGTTCGGCCTGCTCTGTGACCTGGGCGGCCATCCCCTTCGCGTCCGGAGCCCAGCCACCGGTGTCCACCAGCACAAACTGCCGCCCGTTCCACATGGCGTCGTAGGAGACACGGTCGCGTGTTACCCCGGGCACGTCCTGGACTACTGCCTCCCGCCGCCCGATCATACGGTTCACTAAGGTCGACTTACCGACATTGGGCCGGCCAACAACCGCCACCACAGGCCAGACCTGCGACTCTTCAACAGTCGCGACGTCATTCATGTTCACTTCGCTTTGGACTCTTGAGCCTGCTGGCTGCTCTCGACTACACGCTGGATGGTGCGGGCTTTGATCTTCGGTGGCCCCGGCAAGGGTAGCCGTGCCACGTCCTGCGCTGTGGCCACGTGATCGGCCAGACGTTTCCGGACGACCTCGGTCCAGTCGGCGACCACGGCTTTACGCCGCGGCCATGGAGACCGAGGTACGTCGAATGGCTCCCCGTAAACGAGGTGGATGGGTCTCCGCAAGCGCGGTACCTGATTCTTGTGCTGCCCCGGCTCCCGAGTGCCAAGAATTGCCACTGGGACAATCGGCGCGCCCGAGACCATCGCAAGATACGCGGCGCCTCCCTTTGCCCACGCCACCTCACCACCACTACGCACGCCTTCGGGGAAAACTGCCAGCATCTTGCCGGCGCGCAGTACCTGAACTGCCCTCCGGATCGCCTGGGGATCGATCTCTCGACGATTGAGGGAGATCTGACCTCCGTGAAAGAGGAACTGGCCGACCGGACCGCTAAAGGCCTCCCGTTTCACCATGGCAAAGGTGAGCCGCCTTGTTAATGCCACGAGCGCCGGCCCGTCCAATAAGCCGATGTGGTTAGCCGCCAAGATCACCGGTCCGGACCTCGGGATGTAGCGAGCCCCATGCACTTTGACCCGCCAGCCCAGGCGCAGCCCGAGTCGAAGGAGTGGGCGAGTAAGCCGCAAAACCCATTCCTTCGGAGCCGGCAGTCGATCGGTGTGCGGCAGATCGGGGCTAACCCCTTGGATCACGCCTGTCTCCATGCGCCCGGACCGGAACGAATGTGCAGATCGTTTCGATCACCTCCTCGAGACTAAGGAACGTGGAATCGACCACATGCACTCCGGGAGCCGCCGATTCAAACTGGGCGACCATGGAATCGTCACGGTCCCGACGGATCACCTGATCCGTTACCGCGTCAACGTCCATCTCATGCTCGGCGAGCTCGGCGTGTCTCCGCGCCACTCGGGCGGCAGGGTCCGCGACGAGGAGGACGCGTACGCCGGCGTCGGGTGCCACCACGGTGGTGATGTCTCTACCCTCAGCGACGATGCCATCTCCTGCGCCAGCGATCAGCTTCTTCTGCCGCGCGACCAGATCAGCCCGAATCTTCAGATTGGCTGCGACGATGCTGACAGCGGCTGAAACCTCCGGGGCTCGGATCGCTTCGGAGACATCAACTCCATTGATCGCAATCGCCGGCCGCCGCGGGTCCTGGTCGATCTCGATCGAAGCATGTGACAGCAGCCTCGCGACGGCAGCCTGATCCTCGAGGTCGACGCCTTCTTGCAACGCCAGCCACGTGATCGCCCGGTACATCGCACCGGTGTCCAAAAAGGCTAGGCCGAGGCGCTCGGCGACTCCTCGAGCCGTGCTTGACTTGCCAGAACCACTGGGGCCGTCGATGGCTATGACGAGCGGCTTGTTCGACTCTGTGGTACCACTCGGCTGCCGCGCAGCCTGGTACTCATCGGACGTCGCGGCCTCAGACACGCGCTTCAGAGTACCGGCCCCTTGTTACGACACTGTCCAACCATGCGCGAGCATCGTCTCGACCAGCGCACCAGCCTGCTCAGGGGCCACCGACAAGGAGAGATAGCCGACCTCCCGGACCGGGTCGTGCTCGATAGAGACGTCCTCAACGTTCACCCCGGCCGCGCTGACGTCACCGAAGAGTCGGGCCAGCGCACCAGGCTCGTCCGGAATCGCGACCACAACCTCGCTGTAGCGAACCGCCGCGGCACCGTGTTTACCAGCGATCTTGCGGGTCCCTGCCACCCCGCGTTCCAGCTGGCTCCGCAAGTCGTCGGTGGCCGGCGTCGCCTCAACAGCCTTGATCAACATGCCGAGCTGGTCCTGCATACCGCGCAGCTCCTCCAGCACCGCCTCCGAGTTCGCTCCCACAATCTGCTGCCAGAGCATTGGATCGCTGCCAGCGATGCGCGTCACGTCGCGCAGACCTTGGCCAGCCAGCCTGAGGTCTCCCTCTGGAATCGCAGTGAGGCGACCCGCAATGAGCACCGACATCAGGTGTGGCAAGTGAGAGACCCGGGCAACCGCTGCATCATGGTCGTCAACATCCATGATCATCTCGCGGGCCCGGCAGGCACGCACCGCTACTCGCACGCGTTCCACCGATTCGGCTGCCGACCGCCGGTGTGGTGTCACCACCCAGGTGCGGTCAGCGAAGAGGTCCGGATGGGCCATTACCGGCCCTGAGTGATGTGAGCCAGCCATTGGATGCGAGCCGACGTAGCGACTGAGGTCGACATCGCGCTGCCACAATGTGTCCAGTACGCCCGCCTTGACCGAGCCGACATCAGTGACCGTCGCGTTGGGATAGACCTGGAGGCTGTGCACCACAAGATCAGGAATGGCGCCTGGCGGGACGGCCACCACGACCAAGGCCACGTCTGCGGAGATGGGAGGGTCGATGGTGCCGGCCCCCAAGCCGGCCGCGACCTTGGCGTGGCTGATCTTGTGATCACGCAGGTGTACTGCGTAGCCGGCCGTCGAGAGTGCGCACCCGATCGACGCCCCGATCAACCCGGCTCCGATGATCACGACAACCGGTGACCTGGTCTCGCTCACGTGGCGCTGGGCTTCTTCGGTGGCTCCTCTTCGCCGTCAACCGAATCCCGGCTCTGCTGCGGCGTGTCGGCGCCGTCTGCCGATCCAGATCCATCGGCGAGCAAAGCGGCGAGCCGATCACCCTTGATGCGCCGGAACTTGCGTGGCATAGCCCTGGTCCGGTCGAGGACAGCGACCTCCAGGGCTTCCACGCCCAGCACGCGCGGGGCCGCATTCGGGCCGCCATCGGAACCGAGCGCCCGCACCGCAAGTTGCGCCGCCTCGGCGAGGCTGAGGCCGGGGCTGAATCCACGACCTACCAGCTCAGCTATCACATCGGCAGATCCGCCCATGACGGCGAAGTTCGCTTCGTCGCCCACCGAACCGTCATAGGTCAGCCGGTAGATCTGGTCCAGCCCGTGTGCCATGCCGAGTTCGGCCACCACGATCTCCACCTCGTACGGCTTATCACCACCGGAGGAGAAGATCGTGCCCAGCACCTGAGCGTAGGTGTTGGCCAGCCCGCGGCCGGTCACATCAGTCCGGTCATAGCTGTATCCGCGTAGGTCGGCGTACCGGATCCCGGCTTGTCGCAGGTTCTCGAACTCGTTGTATCGGCCGACAGCCGCGAAAGCAATGCGATCGTAGATCTCGCTGACCTTGTGGAGTGCCTGGGACCGGTTCTCAGCAACGAACAAGATGCCGTCCACGTAGTGCAGGACGACAACGGAACGGCCTCGGGCGATGCCCTTGCGTGCGTAGTCGGCCCGATCCTTCATCTGCTGCTCGGGCGCGACGTAGAACGGCATGCTCATCGGAGCGTCCCCTCCTGAGGACGACGAAGTTCAGGCAAGTGGTGCTCCCGGTCCGTCGGGTCGCTCCTGGCGGCTCGCCATCAGCTGGTCGATCATCCGGGAGGTCTGCTCCGCGCTGAACCGCTGAACACCATCCGAGGTGGCGGCCAGGACCACCGGGAAGATCCTGCGTGCAATATCGGGTCCGCCGGTCGCGGAGTCGTCGTCGGAAGCGTCGTAAAGCGCCTGGAGCACGGCCATGGCCGCTTCATTGGCGTCAAAATCAGGCCGATAGAGCTTCTTGAGCGATCCCCTCGCAAAAACCGAGCCGGACCCAACCGAGAAGTAGGAGTGCTCCTCATAGCGGCCCCCGGTCGCGTCATAGGAAAATATCCGGCCATCCCCCGTCGCTTCATCCCAGCCGGCGAACATCGGCAAGACCACCAGGCCCTGCATGGCAAGGCCGAGATTCAATCGGATCATGTTGGCCAGCCGGTTCGCCTTGCCGACCAGGGAGAGCGGGGCGCCCTCGATCTTCTCGTAGTGCTCCAGCTCGACTTGGAACAAGCCCACCAGCTCCACCGCGAGGCCAGCGGCTCCCGCAATGCCGATGATCGAGAACTCGTCGGCCGCGAACACTTTCTCGATGTCGCGTTGCGCGATGATGTTGCCCATCGTGGCCCGCCGGTCGCCGGCCATCACAACGCCACCAGGGAACGCCGCGGCCACGATCGTCGTGCCATGAGGCGTGAGGTCGCCGATCCCGGGAGCCGCCGTGCGCGACAGTGGCAAGACGTCCGGGGCCACGCGTGAGGCAAAGTCAGTAAAGGAAGAAGACCCGATGCGAAAAAACTCTGAGGTCAGTTCAACGACTTGTCGTCCGTCGCTCACTGGCCGCCTTTCTGAACGAACGAGCGCACGAATTCCTCGGCGTTGACCTCGAGCACGTCGTCAATTTCGTCCAGCAGCGAGTCCACCTCTGAGTCAAGCTCCGCCTTATGCGCCGTGTCAGCAGGCGCCAGCTCCTCGACCTCGCGATCGTCGGCTCGCCGGGCCTTACGTTGGCTCTGCTCTGACTCAGCCATACCTGCTCCTCGTCTCTGCTGGCCTCAAGAGTAACGAACACCGCCGACAAGGCCATTACTTTCCCAGCGTGTACCTACGGGTATTGGCTACCGACCCAGGGCAGCGAACAGCTCAGTGACGGAATTGCATTCCTCGATCATCTGGCCAACCTGTTCCCGCGTGCCTCGCAACGGATCCAGCAGCGGCAGTCGCTGCAGCGCAGGGCGGTCGGGAACGTCGAATATCACCGAATCCCAGGACGCCGCGACCACCGCGGACCCAAATTTCTCCATGACCCGGCCACGGAAGTAGGCCCGCGTGTCATCAGGTGGCGAGGTGCGGGCCCGCTCGATGTCGTCATCGGTGACGAGCCGCCGCATCTTTCCGTTGCTCAACAGCGCCCGGTAGAGGCTGCGACGCGGGTCGACGTCGGCGTACTGCAGGTCGATCAGCGCCAGCTTCGGAGCGGACCAGCTCAGTCCGTCGCGCGCCCGATAGGACTCCAGCAGCTTGAGCTTTGCCACCCAATCCAGCTGGTCAGCGAGGCTGAAGATGTCGGTGCGCAATGCATCAAGACAATCCTGCCAACGGCTGAATATGTCCTTCGCCTCAATCCGGGCCGTCTCGGTGAGGTCTCCTGCAATCCGCTCGTAGTGGTTACGGCAAGCCTCCAGGTACACGTCCTGGAGATCCAGGGCGGTCATGCTCGGCCCGTCGAGGAGGTACAGGGGTTCGCGTACCTGCAGGTCGTGGCTCACCGTCCGCATGGCCGCGACTGGCCCGTCCAGCCGAACGTCTGCGCCCAGCTCGCCGGCCTCGATGACCCGCAGCACCCACGACGCGGTACCCACCTTCAGGTAGGTCGAAATCTCTGACAGGTTGGCATCTCCGGTGATCACATGCAGTCTGCGATGCCGGCTCGCGTCGGCGTGCGGTTCGTCGCGGGTGTTGATGATCGGCCTATTGAGCGTGGTCTCCAGTCCCACCTCAGCCTCGAAGAAGTCCGCACGTTGGCTGATCTGGAAGCCGGCCGTCTGGCTGGATTGGCCGACACCAACTCGACCGGCTCCGGTGATCACCTGTCGGGAGACAAGGAAAGCCGTGAATTGGGTCACAATCCGGTCAAAAGGTGTGCTGCGCTGCAGCAGGTAGTTCTCGTGAGTGCCGTACGAGGCGCCTTTGCCGTCGGTGTTGTTCTTGTAAAGCCGGACCGAGCGTCCCAATGATTGTGTGGCGCGCTGCGCAGCGATCGCCATCACAGCCTCGCCAGCCTTGTCATAGCGCACAGCATCGAGGGCACACGTGACCTCAGGGCTTGAATACTCCGGATGCGCATGGTCGACATACAGCCGCGCCCCGTTGGTCAAGATGACGTTGGCCATGCCGAGATCGGTGTCAGTCAGCTGGTCCGGGTGAGCGGCCGCCCGGGAGATCTCGTAGCCGCGGATGTCCCGCAGTGGAGTCTCAGTCTCGTAGTCCCAGCCGGCTGGCTGGCCTGCAGCCGAGGCGCCGTACGCTTTGACGACATGGTTGGACAACTGCATGGGATGCAGATCGTCCTCCATGAACGCATTGCCGAAACCACCTGGCGGTGCAGACGGACCCGGCGCTAGGGCGCTGATGCCGTACTCAGTCTCGATGCCCATGACCCGGGTGCTCGGGCGAGCAGCCAACTCCGAGCTCGCGGCAGCGGGCTCATCACGATCGGCTGTGGAGGCCATGGCCTCAGCGTAGTGTGAGCTTCATGCAGATCCTTCCAGCGATTGCGGTGGACGTGATCTGCATCCTGGTCTTTGCGATCGTCGGACGCAGCAGCCACCAGGAGGCGACCGACCTGCTGGGCGTGGCGCACACGGCTTGGCCGTTTCTCGCTGGGTGTCTGGTCGGGACGCTTCTCGGGCGCACCTGGCGGCATCCGCTCTCGCTGAGATCGGGCGTCGCGGTTTGGTTGGGCACCGTCGCCATCGGCATGTCCCTGCGGCTGCTCACCGGCGCTGGGATAAGTCTGTCGTTCGTTATCGTGGCCAGCTGCGTCTTGGCGTTGCTCCTTCTCGGCTGGCGCGCCGGACTCCAGCTCATCCAGCACGCTCGCGCCATGACGTCGGATGAGTCCATCCATAGGCACCTCGCCTCACGCCACTAGGGCGCTCATGAGTGACTCGACGGACGTCGATCATGCATTGTTTGTCGGGCCGTGTCTTCGAGCGCCGCATGTCGAGGTCGTCCGTGCTCAGCTCTCGTGAGTGATGCGTTGATCAGGTCCGCTTGACAGGCATTCCCCGTGTCGAGAGCGCAGCAATCTCCCACTCCGCTCGCGCGCGATGGGCGGTTGAGGCGCACTCGAGACTGTTAAGCGACGTACGACCTGACCTTGGGCCCGTTTTCGGGTTTGCCTCGATGAATGTAGCTCTGGCTAGGTGTTCCTCGATCGCGCGGATCGGGAATTGCGCACTCGCGGCGGGTCGTGGAGGGCGGCTTCGTGGCGTATGACTTGAAATCACCCTCGCGGTCGACCGTTTCTCAGCACAAGGCCGCAGATGCAGCTCGAAACAGCCGCATCGGCCTTCGTATGTGGACTTGTGCGGAAAGACGTGAGAGCTTGCCCGATCGTCGCCCGGCTGGCCGCACCTGACCACCCTTTTCACGCCCTAGCCGTTCCCCCGGGACCGCTCGTGGTTGTGGGACGGTCGGACCTCGTCAGGGAGGGTCGCTGTCCAGGTGGTGTG
>DATHIJ010000045.1:0-2427 GCA_035489975.1 Propionibacteriaceae bacterium
CCTTGCAAACCAAGCGGGACTCGACCTGTCCTTGCTCGAACTCAACCCACCCGACCACACCCGGATCCGGCGGCTCGCCGCGCCTGCCTTCACCCCACGCCGCATGGCTGGTTACGTGGAGTTGGTTGATCAAGCGATTCAAGGTCTGCTCGATGAGTGCGAACGGGAACGCGAGTTCGACCTAGTGACCTCCTTCGCCTCGCCACTGCCTATTGCGGTTGTCACCCACCTGCTTGGTCTACCCAACGATCCGGAAAGGTTCCGGCGGTTGGGCTCGACGATCGCTCGAGCCCTGGATGGCATCTGGTCACTGGGCCAGGCCCGCGTGCTGGCGGGCGCCGACGCTGAGCTCCGGACCACATTCACCGAGCTGCTGGACCGGCGTAGAGCGGACCCGGGCAGTGATCTGGTGTCTGCACTCGTGGCTGAGCAAGGCAAGGAAATCACCGCAGCAGAGCTGTCAGCGTTGGTGCGGCTCCTTCTCATCGCCGGCTTCGAAACTACTGTCAATGCGATTGGTAACGGTATGCGCTGGCTGCTGGCCGACCGGGAGCAGTGGGAGTCGCTGGTGAAAGACCCCGGGCTGGCCCCGGCCGTCGTCGAGGAGGAGCTCCGATTCGATCCTCCGGTCCAGCAGACGGCGCGCGTGGCCCGTCGGCCGACCGAGGTCGGCGACGTCTTGGTGGCGACGAACCAGTGGGTCATCACGCTGTTGGCTGCAGCTAATCGCGACCCCGATGTTTACCCGGAACCTCGTCGTTTCGACATTTCACGCGAGTCACCGGTCGAACACCTCGCCTTCTCGGGCGGCATTCACTATTGCCTCGGCTCACCACTGGCGCGGTTGGAACTGACCCAGGCGTTCCGCGCGCTTGCCGAGCGGTTCCCGCGGATCCGGCTGACCGCGCCGATCACTATGCGGCCCGGTACCACGCTCCGCGGGCCACTCCGGTTTCCGGTGGCTGTGTTCTAGTGCCTGGGCTTGCGGCACGCGTGGTCATCGCTGGGTGGCGGCGGCCAATCGCTCACGATCAAACCTGACCGCGACTGAGCCGTCCTGGTCGGTCCTGAGCAGGGTCATTCCGGCTGATCGCGCCAGTTGCACGGTACGCGGTGCCGGATGACCATAATCGTTGTCTACCCCGGCGCTCGCGATGGCGAGTCGGGCGCGCGTGGCGGCGAAGAACGCCGGATCTTGCTGTGCCGAACCGTGGTGGGGAATCTTGAGGACATCTGCGCGAAGGTCCACCCCGGTGGCCAGAATCGCCTGTTGACCAGGCGGCTCTACATCACCGGTGAGCAACAGCCGTAGGCCGCTCACCTTGACCATGATCACCAGGCTGCTGTCATTCTGTTTCGACGACTCATCCTGATCGACGGCCAAATGGTCGACTGGTCCAAGCACTTGCAGCTCCGCCTCCCCAACGCTGGCGCGGGTACCAGGGAGCGGCGCGTTCATCGGAATGCCCTCGTGCGCAGCCTGATGGCTGATCATCGCTGTCAGCGGCCCAGCTGGCGCCAGCGGGCTCAGCCACAGCTGACCGATGCGTCGGCCTTGCAGCACGCCAGTCAGACCGGCGACGTGATCGGCATGAAAGTGGGTGATGATCAGCAGTGGCACCCTCCTGATCCCCAGTCGGTCCAGACAGTCGCGCATCGCGGCAGGTGCAGGCCCGCTGTCCACCACGATGGCGCTACCGCGCCCTGTCCGTACTGCGAGCCCATCGCCTTGGCCGACATCACAGGCAACCATCACCCAGTCCCGGGGCGGCCAGCCCGGCTGGCGCGGCGCTCCGCCCAGGCAGATGATCATGACAACTGCGAGTAAGAACGAGAGCCAAGGCCGCGACAGGACATATGCCATGGATAGGCCGAGCAGCAGCGAACAGATGCCCACCCAGGCCAGGGTCAAAGGAGTCACCGAGAGCCGCCACTCTGCGCCCGGGAGCTGGGAACCGACCGTGGCGATCCAAATGATCACTTGGGCACTCCAGGCGGCTCCGAAGCCGAACACAGCGGCCAAGGCGCCACTGATCAGCGAGGCCCCAGCGGCAGCAAAGCCGAGCACCGTGGCGGGTCCGACGAACGGTCCAGCCAGCGCATTCGCCACGAGGCCGGCGACGCTCACCCGGTCCGAGATGGCCACCAGCACGGGAAGGGTGGCCAGCTGAGCAGCCAGCGGCACCGCAATCGACTCGGCAATGATCACCGGCAGCCGACGGCCTATGATCACTGTCCAGCTGCGGGCCCACCACACGATGCCGGCGCTGGCCAGCACCGAGAGCGCGAAGCCGATAGATCTGCTGAGGAACGGATCCACCAGCAGCAAGATCATGCTGGCGACGGCCAGGTTGCGAACGCCAGCCGTCCGGCTACCCGATCCCAGGGCGGCCAGAGCCACCAGACCCATCGCAGCCGCGCGCAGCA
>DATHIJ010000046.1:0-4022 GCA_035489975.1 Propionibacteriaceae bacterium
GGGATCGATCTCGCTCAGGTTCTGCACCTTCGAGCCCTTGTTCCAGAGCTTCTTGAGCTGGTCGACGGGGAGGCAGTCCACCTTCAGGTCCGGGTTCGTGACCACGGCGATGCCGTCGTTCGCGACCTGGATCTCCTTGTAGTCGATCCCCGCCTTCTGGCAGACCGGGACCTCCTCGTCGTCCTTGATCGGCCGCGACGCGTCGGAGATGTCGGTCTCGCCGGCGCAGAACTTCTGGAAACCACCTCCGGTGCCTGCAGTGGCAACGGTCACATTGACGCCGGGCTCCACGCTACGGAATAGGTCGGCGGCTGCTTCGCTCAAGGGAGCCACGGTGGACGAGCCGTCCACAGTTACAGTGCCGCTGACCCCGCCACCGCCGGCGCTGCCCTCACCACTGGCACTGCCGGCATTGTTTTGGCCACCACACCCGCTGACCAACAGTGACGCGGCAGCGAGCGCGGTCACCCCGACAAGCTTCAAAGAACGAGAAGACACGTCAGATTCCTTCCAGGATCCATTCACCCACGCAGGGTGGTCGGCGCACCCGCCAACGAGGCTCAATCGAAGTGCCCCTGTGTGAACAAGGAGTAAACGGATCGTGAAGAGATCAGTCCCTATAGATGCACATCTCTAGTATCAAAGCCTGCCCCTGTCAATGAGCGGCCCCCACTAGTGCCGCTAACGCCGCGTCGACGTAGCGCAGCTCAGCCCACAGGATGCGGTCCATAGTCCGGCTTTGTACCGGTCACGATGAAGATCACGGACTGGGCGATCGCTACGGCGTGATCAGCGAACCGTTCGTAGTAGCGACCGAGCAGGGCGACGTTCACTGCTGTTTCCACGCCGTAGGGCCAGTCGTCCATGAGTACTCTGAACAGCGCACGGCGCAAGCCGTCCATGGCATCGTCGTCGACCTCGAGGCGAGCCGCGTCCTCGGCATCGCCGGTGAGTAGCGTGACCCTAGCACCGTCCGCAATCCGGTTTGCGACATCACCCATCCGGCGAAAGATCCCCGACAGCTCGGAGGGGATGGCTGGTTCCGGATAGGAACGGGTGGCGCCGGTGCCGATGTGGTGGGCCAGCGCACCCATCCGCCGGCACTCTGCTCCGATCCTGATGGCGGATACCAGCAGCCGTAGATCACCTGCCACAGGCTGCTGGCGAGCGAGGAGCTCGAACGTGCGCCGCTCGATCGCGATCAGATTGGCCTCGAGATCTTGCTCGAATGCTCCGGTTGTGCGGACCGCTTCAAGATCCTGGTCTAGCAACGCTGTGGTCGCAGCGCGAATGGCCTCCGACGCCGTCTGGGTCATGGCGGCGAGAGACTCTCGCACCATCCGCAGGTCGGCAGCGAACTCGAGGCGAGCCATCTTGGGATGTGTCATGGCTTATTGATCACCTTCTCGACCATAAGTAGTCGGCGCCGGGGCGCGATGATCACCAGGTAAGCGGCGCGGAAACGCTCGGTGAACTCCAGATGAATGATGCGGGCCCGTTGGCCGAAGGTTTGTCTGCTGTTCAGATCGCTCCACCCCCTCGCTATATCCGCTGCCTATGTTGGCTGACCAGCGTGGGGTATCGCGGCCAGGGTTCTAAAGGCTCAGCCGGCTCAAGCCTCTGGCCGGTGCCGTTCCAGCGCGTGCACTGTACCGTCCGTCGTCAGGTGCGCGACCAGAAATTCCCCGGTCGCCAGCGTCGCCGGCGCAATATCAAGGGCGTCGAGAATGTGCGGCAGCACAGGCCGGTGCACGCACACCGCGGTTGGCTCACCACTCTCGAGCGACGCCGCCCGAATCTTGCTTGCCAGGGCTCCGACGCCGTTGGGATCCTCCTTGCCTTCCTCTTCGCTCAGCAGGCTGTGCGTCTCAACCTTTAGCCTGCGCTCACGTGCGTACGGCAGCAGTGTCGCCGTGCAGCGTTTCGAGGTGGAGCTGACCAGCTTGGTCACCCCGTATGCCGCCAACATCGGCTTCAGCATCGTGGCCTGAAGCTGACCGCGGGAATTGATCGGCCGCGCGGCGTCCTTTCGCGGCCACTCTTTGCGATCCACTGCTTTGGCGTGGCGCACGATGATCAACGGGGTCGTGAATGGCTGAGCCAGGTATTGCTCTACCAGGAAATGATCACGAGAGTAGGTGAGCTGGCCGAGCGCGGCACGCACGGGCAGCCAAGAGACTTTGTCGACCTCCGCATCCGGTGTCCGCTCTACTGAGTCCAAGACCACGCCGCCCCAGTACTCAACCTTCTTCAGTCCGGCATTGCCGGCCTCATAGCTGATGGAGTCGAGCGGCACACTGAGCCGGATAGTGACGCCTGTTTCCTCTCGCACCTCCCGTACGGCGCAGACGGGAATGGACTCGCCGATCTCGCGTTTCCCTTTGGGCAGCGTCCAATCGTCGTAGCGCTTCCGATAGATGATCAACACCTCGGTGCTCTGGAGCTGGTTCTCTCTGGTCACGACAGCGCCGCCGGCCAGGATCGGGGAGTCCGGAGACGGTGCCGCATCGTTGCGGGTCCGGCTGGAGCTCACCGAGGGCACGGAATAGCTACTTCGCCGTAGCGCGGCGCCGACTGGAGGTGTTGATCAAGTACTCTTGCATGTCGAGCAGCGGCTCCCCGCTGGCATCTGCGGTATGCGGAGTCCAGGTGCCGTCCGGCTGCAGCTGCCAGGATGCGGTGCCCTCGTCGAAGGCGATGTCGAACAGCAGCCCAATCTCAGCGATGTGCGCTGGATTGGTGATCGAGACCAGCACCTCGACGCGGCGGTCGAGGTTGCGGTGCATCAGGTCCGCGGACCCGATCCCGACCGACGGTGCACCGTCGTTGGCGAACCAGAAGAGCCGGCTGTGTTCCAGGAAGCGGCCGAGGATGCTGCGTACTCGGATGTTCTCGCTGAGACCGGGCACACCCGGTCGTATGGTGCAGGTGCCGCGCACCCAGAGGTCTACCGGAACTCCAGCCTGCGAAGCGCGGTAGAGCGCGTCAGATGTGGTCTCGTCAACTATGGAGTTGACTTTGATCTTGATGCCGGCACGTTTGCCGTTCGTGTGGTTGGCGATCTCGTTGTTGATCCGATCGATCAGTCCGGTGCGGATGCCGTGCGGAGCAACAAGCAGGCGTTTGTACTGGGTTTCCTGGGCCATTCCCGAAAGATGGTTGAACAGCCGGCCGATGTCATCGGTGACGATGGGATTGGCGGTGAGCAACCCGATGTCCTCATATAGCCGAGCCGTCTTGGGATTGTAGTTCCCGGTGCCGATGTGGGCGTAGCGCCGGAGGCCATCTGGCTCCTCACGCACCACCATCGAGAGTTTGCAGTGGGTCTTCAGGCCAAGCAGACCATAGACCACGTGGCAACCATGCTGCTCGAGCCGCCGCGCCCACGCGATATTGGCTTGCTCATCGAATCGGGCCTTGATTTCCACCAGCGCCAATACTTGCTTGCCGGCCTCGGCCGCCTCGATCAAGGCGTCAATGATGGGTGAGTCGCCGGAGGTGCGGTAGAGGGTCTGCTTGATCGCCAGGACGTGTGGATCATCGGCAGCCTGCTCAATGAAGCGCTGCACACTCGTGGCGAACGAGTCGTACGGGTGGTGTAACAGCACATCGCGCTGCTTCAGAGCAGCGAACATGTTGGCGGGCTTAGCGGTCTCGACCTCCGCGAGGTGGGGATGGGTGGAGGGGAGGAAGGCCGGATACTTGAGCTCAGCCCGATCGATGTCGGCCAAGGAGAACAGGCCGCTCAGGTCAAGTGGCCCGGGCACATAGAAGACTTCCCGTGCGCTGATGTCCAGCTCGCTGATGAGCAGGTCGAGCATCTTCGGGTCCATGTCGTCCTCGACCTCCAGGCGTACCGGCGGCCGACCGACCCTGCGACGAAGGATCTCCTTCTCCAGCGCGAGCAGCAGATTTTCGGCGTCGTCCTCCTCCACCTCGACGTCCTCGTTGCGCGTCACTCGGAAGGTGTGATGGCCCACGACTTGCATGCCACTGAACAGCTGATCGAGATGGTGAGCGAT
>DATHIJ010000047.1:0-11953 GCA_035489975.1 Propionibacteriaceae bacterium
GCCGAGCGACACGACTGCGGGCAGAAGTTCGGTCAGCGGCAACGACGACGGTTCATCTGCGACCCGGAAGGTCCCGCGGTGCCCACCAGCCTCTGGCCCCTGCACCACCAGCACATCCGCGCCGTGCGCCACGGCCAGCCGGGCCTCATCCACGCTGGTCACCGTCACGGCCGTGGAGATGCCAAGACCCGCCAAGCGGTGCAGCACATCCGGCCCTGGCGTGCCGAACGTGAACGACACCATCTCCGGTCTGAGATCAAACACGACCTCCAGCTTGTCCGTCAGGCCGTCGTCGTCCCAGAGCGGTCGGCCGAGCTCCACACCCAGTCGTTCAGCTTCGACTGCCAGCGTCGCTCCATACACACCGACCGACGCCATGTCGACAGGCTCTTCGGCTATCACGAACAGGTTTACCCCGACCGGTCCCGTGGACAGGGCTCCCACCTGGGCGATCTGCTCAGCGACCTGGGCCGCGCTGCAGTAGCCGGCCGCAAGAAAGCCAATACCACCCGCGCTGTTGACCGCGGCCACCAGCTCCGGCGTGGACGGCCCTCCAGCCATCGGAGCGCCCAGCACCGGCAGAACCAGCGATCGCGCATCGAACACGAGTACAAGTCCTCTCACGCATCAGTTACTACCTACCTCAAGGATCGAACGCAGGCGGCCCAGCCATCCACGAGGCGCGCACACTGCGGCCTGGGCTAGTTCGATGTATGTCATTGCGCCATCGTCTACGTGCTGGCTGCGTCCGACTCGCCAGCAGCAACGCTTGTTGCCCCAATGCAGAGTGAAACTGTCGGCTGCGGTCAGTTCAGTCTCGACAGCCGGCGATGGCGCCTCGGGAGGCGGGGCAGATAACCTGCGCGCTGGGCACGCTTCTGGCACCGCCACCCGCAACACCTTGAGTTGCGTCGCTTGGCGAGATACTCGGCGGAACACACGTCTCACCCTCCCCATGATCACGACCAGCCACCCCCTTTAAAATGTCCGCGGACGCGAAGATGCCGTGAAAGCAAATCGCCAACTGGTGTTACCTCTGGGCGCCGCAAATGCGGTCACAACCCTCCCCCTTTGGCATGATCAACTACTGAGGCTTGGGTATCTTCAAGGAGTGGTCGCCGATGAGCGACGGGGCAAGGAATCCGACCGAAAGGGCCGGTATCGCAGAGGGCTGCCCGGCTATCACGACCCCACGTCCGGGATTGGCGGCGCGGCGCCAGCCATCAGTGCTCTTACATTGCGGCTATGGCTTGCCGTGTTTGGTTTAGTCATTTGCACAGCCTTCGCGATCTGGGCGTACTTGATCAATGCGCCGATTGGCTTCGTCGTCGTCCTGCTCGCGATGGCGGCGGTCGCGGTCATCGACATAGCGGTCATCCTCCGACGTAAACGACGAGGAGAGCCTGCCTGAAGCTCCAGCGTCAGATAGCAGCTCGTGGCGCTGTTGCACGACGAGCAGTGGACGATCTGCGCTGTGCCAATGTCAAGGCCGTGCAGCGTCTGCTGGGCATGCCAGGGCAGCGATGACGCTCGATGTCAATCCAGGCCTTTCGATGACGATCTCGACGGGGTCGCGGAGCGGTTGAACCAAGTGCTGCCCGCTGAGTGGTACCCGAGTGGTGCCCGCGAGACCCGAACGGAGGTGATCGAACTGAGATCGGGCGTCTGACAAGGCCAAACGTGGAGCCGCCTCGGGGAATCGAACCCCGGACCTACGCATTACGAGTTGCAGGCGCCACGTCCGTGGATATACGGTCCCGCTCACGACCTGTCCACTGACGCATGAATGCGTCCACGCGTGAGCGGTGTCTAGGCTGCTCGCTTTGGCTGCTCGAGGACCTTCAAACGAGCGCTGCCGGCAAGAGCATACGGCTGCGCGGACCGGGCAAGGCTGCCTATCTTTTCGGCGACCGCCTCCCGTCGCTGACTCACTCCCTACGCGTCAGCAACGCCCGGTTCCGAACCGCGACCGGAAGGGCGCCGCGCTATCCCGCGCACGCGACGGCCGGGATGGCCACTGCTATAGCGCTCAGGCACGGCCGAATCGCTACTTAGCTACGCCGACCTTTGGGACTAGTCAGCAAGGTATTCGTGCTCTTGCCACATGGCTGGGTCTGCGCCTCCGTCTCACCGGCTGCGGCAACGGCGCGTTTGATGCGTACGAGTGAGGGTAAATCCAGTCGTCCGTGGCGGCACAGTCGCGGCTTTCTGTTTGGATTCACTCCTGGAGGATGTATGAGCGAAAACCCGACTCCCCCGCCGGCGGCGACCCCACCGCCCGAGGCCGCTCCCACAGAGCCTCCGGCGAGCAGCGCTCCCAGCACCGAGTGGCCCGTGATGGAGGAGGGTGCGCCGTCAGCGGACGCGGCATCCAGCCCACCGGCTTCAGACACATCCCCCGCGGTCGATCAGTCGAGCTTGGCGGCGCCCAGAGGGCTAACTTATGCCGTCGACATCGTGTTCTGCATCGATGCGACGGGAAGCATGACGCCGATCATCGATCAGGTGAAGGCGAACGCGCTTCGTTTCTACGATGATGTTCAGTCGAATCTGACGGCCAAAGGCAAGAACGTTGATCAGCTTCGGGTGCGAGTCATCGGCTTCCGCGACTTTGCGGCCGACGGTGCGGCCGCCCTGGACGAGTCACCATTCTTTACTCTGCCCGATGAACGGACTGACTTCTCCGCGTTCGTAAATGGTCTTGTAGCTGAAGGCGGTGGCGACGCTCCGGAGTCCGGTCTGGAGGCGGTGGCGCTCGCGATCGACTCCCCCTGGACCACGACCGGGGATCGGCGTCGGCAGGTGATCGTCGTGTGGACCGACCAGCCCGCTCAACCACTCGATCCTTCGGTCCTGCCTCCCGACATCGCCTCACGCGTGCCTCTCGACTTCAGCGCTCTGACTGACGCCTGGGAGGACGAGCAGGGCCGAATGGGCTCCAGTTCCAAGCGACTCATCCTATTCGCTCCTGACGGCCCGGGATGGAGTGACATCTCGGGTGTCTGGGAAAACGTGGTTCACCATCCCTCCCAGGCAGGCGGTGGCCTGTCCGAGGTTGATTATGGAACGATTGTCGACTCGATCGGCAACTCGGTGTGAATGAAAGGCCGCGTGCCTGGCCGGGTCCGGTTTCCTTGGCAGCGCTGGGACCGACCATCTCCTTCGCGTTCAATCTCGGCAAGATCCCAGATCAGGGCGAGGACTCTGACCCGATCTTGCGGGACGGGCCCGATCTGGGGCTGCTGGGGGTTTTTGATGGCATGGGTGGAGCGGGTGGCACCGTGTACGAGACGCCGGAGGGGCGGCGGACCGGGGCATACCTGGCCTCACGCATCGCTCGAGACGTCGTCGAACAGCGGATGCTGGACCTGCTTGAGCCTGACTGGCACCTCAACGGCAAGGCTGCCGCCAGAAACCTTCAGCATTCGGTTCGGCAGGCGCTGAAGCAGCGACTGCAAGAGCTCAACCCGGCGCCCAGCAGCTTGCGCTCCCGCCTGATACGTGCGCTTCCCACCACTATGGCGGTCGTGGCACTGCAGCGCACCCAGCCGGGCGGTCCGACCTGGGCTGGTCATGTCTTCTGGGCGGGCGACTCGCGAGCTTACGTTTTCGAGTCCCGGGGGGCGAGCCAGCTCAGCACTGATGACCTCCGCGACCCTGGCGACGCCCTGGCAAACCTCCGTCGGGATTCCGTGGTGAGCAATGCGTTGTCTGCTGACACCGAGTTCCACATCAATTACCGTCGCGTGGAGTTGCGGTCCCCGTTTCTGGTGGTGTGCGCCACCGATGGCTGCTTCGGATATGTGCGTACGCCCATGCATTTTGAGTATCTGGTACTGAGCCATTTGCTGGAGGCGCGTAATACCGAAGCGTGGTCGTCAGCGTTGCAGGCCGAGATTGCAGCCGTCACGGGTGACGATGCGGCCATGTCGACGCTCGGGGTGGGCGCGGATCTTAAGGAGTTTCAGAAGCTGTTTTCGCCACGGGTTGGCGAGCTTGCATCCGACTTCATTGAGCCGCTCGATGAGCTGAGTGACGCTGTCACCCGGGCCGAGCAGGAACTCCGGGCACTGCAGTCGCGCCAGCTCGATGAGATGACGGAAAAGTGGAACCGGTACAAGTCGGAGTATGAGCGTTATCTACGACCCGAGGCCCAGATGGAGGACGAATCCATCGCCGGTGAAGAAATGGAACAGGAGGAGACAGCCGCTGCCGAGGACAGCTCCAATGCCGTCGAGACGTCGGACAGCGAACCGGCGGTTCCTAGCGACGCGGTAGGCAACGAGGAGCCCGAACCGGCCGAGGAGGGCGGCCCAACCGACGAGTCTCCGCTGGAACGCACGGAGGAACGGTCGTCATGAAGGCCGGCGATGGTATCAACGGCTACAGGATCCTCGAGGATTTCAAGGTCGTGGGCGCTGGTCTGAGCAAGTGGACTTTCGCCGAGCGGGGCGGGCGGGCGTACTTCATCAAGGAGTTCTTGAGCCCGACGTATCCCGAAGACGACGCCCCCGGCAGCGAGAAAATCAAGGCGAAGAAGCGGGCCCGATGTGCCACGTTTGAGGCACATCACCGAGGCGTTCAACGCGCACTGGCTCCGCTGTCCGCGTACGGCGGAAACCTCATCGTCACGCTGGACTTCTTTCGTTGGGGTGCCAAGTACTACAAGGTGACCGAGAAGGTCGACGCCGAGGGCCTGAGTAGCGCCGACATAGGAGCACTCGGTTTACGCGCTCAGCTCGTCCTGATGAAGACTGTGGCGCACAGCCTGAAAATCCTTCATGATCTCAAGATCGTCCATGGCGACCTCAAGCCGAGCAACGTCTTGATCAAGCGCACCGAGCTGGGTTACACCACAAAGCTGATCGACTTCGATAACGCCTACATCGCTGGTAGGCCGCCGCCGCCGGAAGAGATCGTCGGCACGATCAACTACTACTCCCCCGAGTTGCTCGGCTACATCCAAGAGGCTGGGGTTCCTGCGAACGAACTCGGAGTTTCCTCCGACATCTTCGCCCTTGGCTTGATTTATACCGAATACCTGACTGGAGCGCCGCCGCCCTTCGACGTTGCCAGATATCACGAACCGGCGGTGGCAGTCAGGAACCGCGAGAGGCTGCGCATCCCGCGCCGCGAAATCCCCACCCAACTCGCCGACCTTGTTGATGCCATGCTGGCACCGGAACCGGTCCAACGGCCTACGATCAGTCACATCCACGCCACCCTGATGGCCATGCGGCCCGTGACGCAGGAAGAGGTCGGACCACCGCCGTCCGGCGCCCTTCGAGGTAAGGGTCTTCGCACCACACTTCAACGATCGCCGACCGAGCCGGGTCGTGCGGGTCGTCTAGTCGGAAAGCTCGTCCGAAAACGAACTGATCCACCTCCAGGATGAGCGCAATCTGGCGATGCCCTGTCTGTGAAGGGGTAAACCGAGGTGGCAGGACGTGCGCAGCGTGCGGTGCAGTGGTGCCGTACAGTGAACAACTCCGGGCGGCGGTGAGGACGCGGCTTCCAAGCGCTACCAAGCCGGTACCGGCGCCAGTGCCCCCGACTCCACCTCGACGCGAGATACGGGAATTGCCGACCCCTGAGGAGATGAAGCGAGTCGATCCTGATCACCTCCTGACGTCGCCGAGTGATTTCAAGGTGACTCCTCTGCCCGGCGGATGTCTGGTCTCCTTCTTCCCGCGTCAGTATCGCCAACGGTCGTGGGAGTGGGAGTAGTCAGAACGAGCTGCGCCAAGATCACCATCATTCGGGCGTCGCGATGGTCACAGACATTGGACCGCCACGCCTTGGCATCCGGAGAGCCGCCTTGGGGAAGCGAACCCCAGACCTACGCATTACGAGCGAGTCCAGTGGTCACGGCACCTACGGCTGCTGCGAGATGATGCGGCCGGATGACATGAGCTGCGCCGATGCCACGCCTCCATGCCGCGCCTTACCTTGAGGTGCTTGCCCCCAAATAGGCTCACAGCGTGTATGTGATGCGGGCCGCTGGTCGAACCTTTCGGATGGTCCTGGAGATCCTTATGGTCAGAGGGCGCGGCGTTGGGCGACGAGGGGGCAGAGGAACGGGTCCTTGCCTTTTAGTCCGACCGTGTTGAGGTAGCCGATGACGGTCCGGTAGGACTGCCACAGGCTGGTTTGGGTGTAGGGGACACCTTCGTCGGCGCAGTAGGTAGCCACCAACGATCGGATCTTGCGGAGATGAGGCCGCGCCATGGAGGGGAACAGGTGGTGTTCGACCTGGTAGTTGAGCCCTCCCATGAAGATCGAGATGAGCGGTCCTCCGGTGATGTTGCGGCTCATCAGCACCTGCCGGCGCAGGAAGTCCAGTTTGAGTTTCGGGGATACCAGCGGCATGCCGATGTGGTTGGGGGCGAACGAGGACCCCATGTAGAGGCCGAACACAGCAAGCTGCACGGCCAAGAAAGCCACCGCTTTCCCCGGCGGCAGCACCGCGAGCACCAAAGCGGCCAACCCGCCGAGGCGGACGGTCAGGAAGGCGATCTCGACCCAGCGGCGCTCGACCTTGCCCCGGCTGAGGACTCGTTTGAGGCCGTCGGTGTGCAGAGACAGCCCCTCGAGCAGGAGCAGCGGGAAGAAGTACCAGCCCTGGTGAGCGACCAGCCACCGCAGCAGCCGGTTGCGGTGCCGGGTGGCCATCGCCGGCGTCATCGCAACCGCCCGTAGGGCGATGTCGGGATCGGCGCCCTCTTTGTTGGGGTTCGCGTGGTGGCGGGTGTGCTTACTTTGCCACCAGCCATAGCTGATTCCCACCAGCAGGTTCGCGATGATCAAGCTAACCCAGTCGTTCCAACGGCCGGATTTGAACATCTGCCGATGGGCGGCGTCGTGGCCGAGAAAGGCGATCTGGGTCATGGCGACAGCCAGGACTGCGGCGCTGGCCAGTTGCCACCAAGAGTCGCCGATCCACACGAAGGCAGCCACCCAGACGGCCAGGAGAACGACAGCGCCGATCAACTTGGCCCAGTAGTAGCCGTAACGGCGGCGCATCAACCCCATCTCGTGCACGGTGCGAGTCAACGCCGTGAACGAGCTCCCGGGCTTGGTAGACCGCGACGCGCGGCTCCCAGGGGTGGCGTCGGAGGACGCCGGTGTGCCGCGGGCAGGAGCACCAGGGGCCGGTGCGGTATCCGACGGTTGAAGCAGTAGAGAAGTCAAAAGGAACGGCCCATTCGAGGCAACTATCCCGGGTATGTGTCTGGGCGGCAGCTACTGATCGCTCGTGAGGCGCGGCGTGTACAACAGCGGCGTCTCCGACCCCAGGCCGACTGCAACATGCAGTACGACAAGTTTACAACATAAACTTCCGGTGACCAATGCGCCGTCTGCGGCATGCCTCCAGGATCTGATTAGGTCTCACGCCGCCTGCAGCGTACGGGCAACACTCGACCGATCATGTTCTCGATCACGCTGCACAAGGCCTGGCTCCCTTCAGTGCGCGCCGGTCTCGGCACCCTCCAGGCGCACGACCAGGCCAGCCGGCGGTTCACCTTGAATCGCATTACTGGCTCCCTTCTAGAGCGGCCTGGATCGACTTCTGGACTAATCGCCAGTGGTTGCGGAGGACCGGCAAGGCCCGGGCCGCCACAGTCGATCTTGTTTCCTCCCCGACTGAGGGCTGACCTGCTGCTGTCAGGTGCGGAGGTGGTGGCTGCCCCCGGTCTTGCGGGCAAGGGCCCTATCCGTCCTGAGCGATTTGGGGGATCCGGTCCTCAGCTCGAGCCCTCCGCCGGTTGTCGGCCTATTCGGCGGACGGCGCGTGGCTTCTCCTTGCTCGGCGAGGCGCTGACCAACGCGTTCACCCAGCTGGCCGGGACCGAGTTGTCGAGCAGGACCGACTTCAGGAACAAAGTGGCTGGGACAGCCAGCAAGGCACCAAGAGTGCCGAGAAGGTACGCCCAGAAGATCAGCGAGACGAAGGCAACGGTGGCGCTAATACCCACCGCGTCCCCAGTGAACCGCGGCTGAATGATGGTCTGAACCACCATGTTGATAACCGTGTAGGCGACCACTACAGCGACCGCGCTGCCCACTCCGCCGTCGAGCAGAGCGATGAGGGCCGGCGGAATCACACCGAGGATGAAGCCAATGTTTGGAATGTAATTCGTGACGAACGCCAGCACGCCCCAGGTGACGAATAGGGGGACGCCGATAATCGCCAAGGCGATTACGTCGAGGACGGCGACGATGAAGCCGAACACCGTGGTGACGATCCAGTACTTTCGAACTCTGGTGGCGAAGTTGGCCAGGCCGTCGGCGATGTGCGGACGGGTCTCGCGGATTACCCCTAGTCGCTCGGGCATGCTCGCGGCTTCGAAGGCCAGGAAAATGACCACCGTGACAATCAGGAGGAGCAGGGACACCCCGCCGCTGATGCCGCTCAGCAAAGCCTGAGCTGGGCCGGCCAGACTACTCAGCTGAACCGACGAGGCCAGTCGCTCGAGCTGCTCCTGCCCGTAGCCAAGCCGAGTGCTGAGGCCGAGGAGGTAGTTGAAAATCCGGTTAAACGCGTTCGCATACTCCGGTAGCGTCCCCACCAACCGGGCGACTGCGAACGCCACCGACCCCAAGATGAGCACCAGGAGCGCGTAGATCGTCAGCAGGGAGACCGCGCTCGCCAGCCAGGACGGCCAGCGGCGCCGGACTAACAAGTTGCGCAGTGGCGCCACGGTGATCACCAAGGTGATGACAAGGAACAACGGTCCGACGATGTTAGCCGTCGACCGCAGGCCAGCCCCGATAACGATGAGGCCGGCCACGATCAGGATCGCGAAGAACGGCGGACCTGGGCGCTGGCCCGCGACGGGCATGGAGTCGGGCCGGGCTTGCGCGGTGACGGTCTTGCCTGACATGGTCGGTCTCCCATCAGTGGGTTGGGTGATCTAGGTTCCCCGGTTCCTTACCCGGCAGATGCTGTTCTGCCGCTGCTCGCGCACGCCGACCTTGTCGACGTTGTCCAAGGGGAGGTTGAGCTGATTTCCGGCGTCCGTCTCGTTCCTGCCCAAGGCCACACGACCGATGACTGCGTCGTCACGTTTGGATTGGGCTCGTGGCAGGCCCTCTTCCTGACCGACACCATCCTTGCCAGTTCGCAACCGGAGGGTGCCGAACGTAAAGCGGTGAACCGCCGCATCCGGGCACACCTTTACATGTAGACGGTGCCAGCTGCCTTAGCCGTAAGGCGATCAGGCTCAAAGCAACGACTCCCTGGGTTCCGATCCCTAACGAGCCGATGGCGGCCCGGGTTGCAACCCAGTCCGCCATCGAGCGGTTTGGTGGTGGAGCGGCCTTCGGCGTAAAGCCGGTGTCACCTCGCCGGCGTTCTCAGCTAGTGGCGCCGCCTATCCCCCTACGACCCCGCGTGAACGCGAGACCGAGCCCGATCATCCCGATCCCGAGGATGAGATCCAGGAAGTCGTCGGCAGTGTTCACGGGCACGAAGTTGGCCGCTACACGAACAGCACGAGGTAGATCGCGCCACCAAACACCAGGTAGGTGCGGGCCTGCGCTGCGGTGCGCGCCATAGCCAAGCCGGCGATCCCGAACAACAGGTGCACGATGTTGTGCATGATCAAGACCTGAAAAGCTCCCCACGGTTCCTCCGCGGACATTGAGGCCTCGTTGCGATAGACGCACCGCAGGGGGCCGCCTGCGAACTGCCGTACCCCCTAATCCTTTACGCGAACACGGCGCGCATCGCAGGGGTGAGCGGGGGTGGGCTAGTGACGCATTGAACGAGGCTCGCAAACTGAGCAGCTTCAGGCAGTCTTCGTCGCGCCCGAGATCGACCGTCCTACGGATGCGCGCCTGAGCCAATAGGCGAAGGGCACCGGGACGCCCAGCGGTGCTGCAAGCACGTCTGTCAGCGGCAGGTGTCGCCAGACGTATCGGAGGTCGCCGAAGTTGCGAGAAGTGCCCGTACGACGGGCTCGGCCTGGCCGCAGTAGGGGCACTCGAAGTCGCCGTACTCCACCAGGGTCACCTTCGCATCCGCCGGGCCGCGGATGTGGTCGCGGACAAGACCCAGTATTGGGTCACTGGTGATCGGAATCAGGGGCTCGCTGATCGAGAGGCCTCGGTCGGCAGCCGGCCGGTCGAAACCAGCCGTTGTGCTACGTCGCCGATCTTGGTTTGGGTGTCGCGGGCGGCTCGGCGGAGCGTGTTGAAGGCGGTCATCGCGTCTACCTGATCGCGTGCCATCAAGTAGCCGACGCCGCGCTCGATGATCACTCGATAATCCAGCGCATACTGCAGCTGCGCGGCCAGCTCGCCTGCGTTATGGGCGGCCACGGCAGTGGCAAGGGTGGATTCGACCACATCGCGGTAGCGAGCGACGGCCTGGCACTCGTCGTCCTGCCACACATGCGGGTGGTCGTAGCACACGTCGAGAGTGCCGACGGTGACACCACCCAGGCGCACCGGCAGGCCCAGGACCGCGCGTACGCCGTGCGGGCGGAGCGCGGAGGCAAGGTCGGGCCAGCGCACTTCCGCGGTCACGTCGGTGCTGGCAACGACGGTGTTGTTGACGAACGCCTCAGTGCAGGCACCTTGCCCAGTGTCGCTCTCCACTACTTCGAGCATGCGGCCGGGCCCGTCGGATGCGGCGACGTAGCGTGGGACGTTCTGCTCATCAGCGAGCATGATGCCGCTGCCCGTGACACCGAAAAGGTCCACGCATGCTTCGGTCACGTGTTGCAGCGCCTCAACCACGCCGGTGCCCGGTTCGCCGAGGGTGGCGAGCCGGCGCAGGCTGGCGGCCAGGGCCTCGGGATCAATCGCCATGGCCTGTCCGATTCGTGAGCATGGCGCGCCACTGCTCTGTGGAGATTGCGGCGGTCATCGTGTTCGATCATGGTCTACGCGCAGGGGCGTGTCGAGCCCGATCACTGCGAGCTTTTGCTGGTGGGCTGCTGCCCGTCCACTCGGGCACCGATTAGGCGTACGCCGTCGGGCATATGTATCTCGATCACGCGGCTATTTCGATGTCTGCTTGGCTGAGTCGGCTGCAGTGCGCGTTGATGATGGCCTGAGCGATGTTGCGTACCTTGACATGGCCGTTTTTGGGAGAGGCGTACCAGCAGTGACCAGGCCCGCTCGGGGTGACGGGCGAAGCGCTGAGCCAGCAGCCCGGTCGCCACTCCGATCTGCTGCCGCCGGGCCAGAGCGTTCTTGAGAGGTGCGATCTCCGCCTCCAGCTGCGCCGCCCGGGAGCTGGCCTCCAGGCTCTCGAGGACTAAGCCAACCTCTGTTGGCGGCGGCTGCGAGACCATGCGTCACCTCGATGACGTCAGGTCGGCAGACACGGGGCGGAGATCGATCGGAAACCCAGGAGTGTAGGCGTCCCTTGGACTGTCGCAGTGGGAAAGGGATCGGCCCCGCAGCATGTCTGCTCAGCTACGGGACCTGGGCGACGGCAGATCCTAGGTCCCGCTCGTCGTCCTGTCCGCTACATACCCAATCGGCGATTGAGGCATGCACTCATTGAGGTGGCGTGGCCCGTAGTACCCCAGTCGACGCACAGCCTCCGACAGACTTGGTTAAACACGCATCACAGGACGACCGGTCTTGGCGATCTCAGGTCCGATGAGGAAGAACCGTGGAAGGTGACGGCTGGTGGGTGGGACAGGTCCTCCTCTGAGTTCACGTTCAGGGTTGTGCTTCAGACGTGCTAGCCGGCGCCTGCATCGAGATTGGACTTGGGAGCTCGCGCTGGGCCGTTGGTCAGCCGATCTTGACCTGAAGTGAAAGCCTTAGCCGAATCACCGCAGGTCCGGGCCCACCCGCCGGCCGCCGCCTCCGCCTGCTCCTTGCTGGCCTCGATGATCCGCCCACAAGCGGTACAGCTGTCGAAATATTTCGCACCGACTGAGAACAGCGGAATGAAGAAGAGTGAGAACTTGCGGTTCTGCTTGGTCAGCTG
>DATHIJ010000048.1:0-7528 GCA_035489975.1 Propionibacteriaceae bacterium
CGCTGCTTGCTGGCGCGATCATCATCGCCCGGCCGCGAGTGCTGACGATTTCGCTCGCCGCGACAGGAAGAAGATTGCGCCGACCCGATAGAGCCGGGACTTGTTACCACGTCACCCGTACCTCGTTGCGCCATTGATCAACCGCGTCTGGGCGTCCGTGCGCGATGAGGTCCGCTGCGGATTCCACACTCCCAGGCACAGCTCGATCGCAGTACCGCCGATCACTGCGGCCGGCAGCCAAGGGTCCCTGGACTTGCCGGAGGCTGGGCGTTGATCATGGTCGCAGCCGGGTGAGCCGCCCCGCGAAGAACAACCGCGATGGCGGTGCGTTGCCCACAAGAAGACCGTCGCCTCAAGATCATCAAGCGCTTGGATCAAGGTCTCGTCAGCCCAACCTAGTGCGGCAACTCCGTACTCGACGAGAGTGTCACTACGCCGCCTGATTGGTCATGAAGCCAATGATGACTGCGGTCCACCAAAACGTCTGTGACGCGCCCGCGAGAACCATGCCACGACGTACCACGGACTGTGCAGGGGTCGGCATTTGCCGTTCCATGAGCCGTGACGTCGACAGTGCAAGCACCCCCACAATCCCCACCCCAAGCACACAGCTGAGCTTGACCACGATCAGCCATGAACTCAGATCTGGCTTAAGCACTACTCCGCTGGCGGTGAGACCAGCGAGTCCAATCCAGATCAGGGGCGTCATCCGTTCGGCGGTGAGCAGCACATCTCCGATGGTTACCCGGCCAGACAGGGAGAGCAGGCCGTACCAGTCGACGGCGAGCACCGAGCCGAAGCCGACCACAAGAGAGATCAGATGGACGAAGAGAGCAATGACCTGAAGCCAGTGCGGAGGATTGAGGAGCGTCGAAAGCAGGATCAACCCAACGATGCTCACGCTGACGAGGCCGAGCAGTCGCGCCTCGGACGTGGTCAGCAACCCATCTTGCCTCACCGTGCGAGCGAACATTTGCAGCAGAAGCAGCTTCCCCCTGAAACTCTCTCGGCGCGATGCCGCATTTCCGACTCTACTGCTCGCATGCGTGTCGATGGCGCCAACCCTCCGGAGTGAGATCCAGCGCCGTAGTAGGCAGCCATCCAAGATCAACTTGGGTAGGAGGCAGCACGGAAATTGACCCGGAGGCTGTACAGCGAGCTGGTCGCAGTGATGTAGAGATGATTGCGCTGGCGCCCCCCGAAAGCGAGGTTGGCGGTGATCTCCGGCAGGCGCAGCTTGCCGATCAAGGAGCCGTCCGGGTGATAGCAGTGCAGGCCGTCATGAGCCGCTCCCCAGAGACGACCAAGATGATCAAATCGGATCCCGTCGTAACCCTGGTCGTCGGCGCAGAAGACTTCGTCACCGGTAAGCGCTCCATGATCAACATCGAAAGCTCTGACGTGGTGAAGCTCGCTGTCGACGATGAACAGGCGCCGCTCGTCGGGTGAGAACGCCAGGCCGTTGGGTTGGGCGAAGTCCTCCGCCACCGCTGTCAGCTGCCCGTTCTCTGGATCCAGGCGGTAGACGTTACGCGCGCCGATCTCAGAGGATGCCTCGTGACCTTCGTAATCGGTGTGGATGCCGTAGCTAGGGTCGGTGAACCAGATCGAACCATCCAAATGCTCCACGACATCATTGGGGCTGTTCAGGCGGCGGCCGTTGTATGAGCTGGCCAGCACTGTGACCGAGCCGTCGTGTTCGGTTCGCGTCACCCGGCGCTCACCGTGCTCACAAGTGACGAATCGGCCCTGCCGATCGACCGTACGACCATTCGTAAAGCCGGCGGGTGTCAGGAAGACGTCAGTCCGTTCGCTCACCTCGTCATAGCGGAGGATCCGATCATTCGGGATGTCACTGAACAACACGAATCGGCCAGCCGCGTGATAAGCCGGTCCCTCCAGCCACCGACCACCGGAGAAGACTCTGGCGACCGAACGGTCGCCGCCCGTACCTGCGAAACGCGGATCCAGCACCTCAAACTCTGCCGGAATGAGATCAGCCACGGATCCTCCAGTGTTGTCCGGCACTGCGTTTGCAGGCTGCGGCGACTTTATCGAGAGTGCGCCCCAACCTGGCCGAAGGGCGCGCCGGAGCTGTGCAAGGTCATCGTCGCTATCATCGGCCTCGATCATCCGACCGACTTTCCAACACCTGGGGCGGTAGCTCAGCCGGTTAGAGCAGGGGACTCATAATCCCTTGGCCGTGGGTTCGAGTCCCACCCGCCCCACGTACGTCTGTTCCCCAACACCGTTGCCTTGGACTGAGTCCACTCCGCATCAGCTACTTGGACTCTGCACCATGCGCAGATGATGCGAAGTCCGAGGAACTGATGCAGAGTTAGTCGGATTACGTGGGCCGGTGAGCAGCCATCCCGACGAGCCCAGCCAGCGTCACAACAGCGCCGACGATGAGCAAGCCCATTCCCCAATCGCCGGGCGTTGCCGCCACGAGATCCGGAGTAGCCGCTCGCCTGCCCAGTACCCCTACAAAATCGCCGACATTTTCGGCGTGCTTCCTCAGGATCGCTCCAACGACCCCAATGGCGACGCCCCAAAAGACCAGCCGGACTGACATCTGGTTCGTCTGCCGCTGCAGTGTCTGGCTCATCGATCCTCCGAGGGGTGATGAGGACAGATTGGTGCAGTCGGCCTCTTGGCGTAGAGCCAATGGGGCATCGTGGCTTGATCGTTATCCCCCGTTGATTCGTCCCAAGGTCGGATAAACGTTCGATAATTTACGATCAATGTTCGCCTGACAGACCTTGAACTGCACTGCCAGTCCTGCTGCGGGATACCGTTGCGAGTCGGTGCGGTGGCGCGTGATCTCTGATGGGTTTCGGTCCGCACATCGATCCAGCTGAAGAAATGCTCTGATTCGGGGGTAGGCAGGAAGCCCGACCTCTCGCTGTTGTTGCATTAACCATGAAGAAGATCGGGTTTCTCTCGTTCGGCCACTGGACGCCGTCGCCGCAGTCGCAGACGCGCGCGGCCTCGGAGGCACTGCTCCAGTCCATTGAGCTCGCGGTCGCGGCCGAAGAGCTCGGAGCCGACGGCGCGTACTTCCGGGTGCACCACTTCGCGCGCCAGTTATCCTCTCCCTTCCCGCTACTCGCAGCCATCGGAGCCAGGACCAACCGGATCGAGATCGGGACAGGCGTGATCGACATGCGCTATGAGAACCCGCTCTACATGGCCGAGGACGCCGGTGCGGCAGATCTGATCTCCGGTGGGCGGCTTCAGCTGGGCATCAGCCGGGGGTCACCAGAACAGGTGATCGACGGGTTTCGGTACTTCGGCTACGCGCCCGAAGAGGGCTCTGATCACGCGGCCATGGCCCGTGAGCACGCGCGGGTGTTCCTGGAGGTGATCAAAGGCGAGGGGTTCGCGCAGCCCAACCCGCGGCCGATGTTCCCGAACCCGCCGGGCCTGCTGCGGGTAGAGCCGCACTCGCCGGGACTTCGCGACCGGATCTGGTGGGGAGCCGGATCCCGCCGGACGGCCGAGTGGACTGCGGAGCAGGGCCTGAACCTGATGAGTTCGACGCTACTTACTGAGGACACCGGTGTTCCGTTCCACCAACTCCAGGCCGAGCAGATCCAGCGGTACCGGGACGCCTGGAAGGCCGCCGGCCACCAACGCGATCCGCGAGTATCGGTCAGCCGGAGCATCTTCCCAATCGTCAGCGACCTGGATCGTGCATACTTCGGCGAGGCGGCCGGCAGCCAAGATCAGGTCGGACATCTGGACGGCGGACTCGCCCGATTCGGCAAGACGTACGCGGGGGAACCGGACCAGCTCGTGAAGGAACTCTCTGAGGAGGAGGCGATCGCGGCTGCCGACACGCTGCTTCTCACGATTCCGAACCAGCTCGGTGTGGACTACAACGCGCACATCCTCGAGAGCGTGCTGCGCCATCTCGCGCCGGACCTTGGCTGGCGCTGAGCCTCCTGGAGCCGCGAACCCCGTGCGACCGAATCGTCAAATGTGGCAAGCGATCGGGGAAGGCGAAGACTCGCGCCGCCGGCGGATTTCCGGACACCATGGTGAGGTGCAGGTCGAGGAACAGTCGCTGGTAGGTCGTGAGCGGGAACTCACTGCCCAGGCAGCACTGATCGGTGACGCCGGGACTGGTTCACGCCTGCGCAGCCGGGGCTGCCCGGCCCAATGCTGCGATGGGAATGATCAACAAGGCTAAGAACCCGCTCGCCAGCGTGAGCGTCGCATAGCTCGTCGCCGTGACAATCAGCCCCGAGCTCAGCCCGGCACCGGCGCCCGCGAGCGCTATCCCCACGTCGACCACGCCCTGAGTGCGTGCCCGCGTTGCGAGCGGTACCGCGTCGGTCACCAGGGTGGTGCCGCTGACCAGTCCGAGATTCCATCCGAGTCCGAGGAGCACGAGGGCCAGCACCAGCAGCGCCACCGAATCCACCGGTGCCCAGGCCGCGAGCACGCCCGCAACCAATAAGGTGGCTCCGGCAGCGACGGCGATCCGAAGGGAGCCAAAACGGTCGACCAGCCAACCAGAGAATGGCGACGGCAGGAACATGCCAGCAATGTGAGCGGCGATGACGATGCCTGTGACACGAATGCTGTGCCCGTGGTGCTCGATGTGGATAGGGGTCATGGTCATGACCGCGACCATGATCAACTGCGTCAGGATCATGATGCCGGCGCCGCTCGCGAGGGCCCACGACCATCGCCGCGACCCAGATTCACTTGCAACCGCTGGTGCCGTCGATCCCGACAATCCCGCAGCGGCTTGGTCACTCCGGGACGACTTCTCGGCGGCAATGCTGCGGGCGAGCAGCAGCGGATCCGGCCGCAACAGAACCCACAGCACCACCCCAGCCGCGGCGTACGCTGCAGCGGCAAGCATGAACGGTCCCGCTAGTGGCGGGATGCCGAGCGCTGCGGCAAGAGTGCCGGTCAGGCTCACCAGGTTGGGCCCGATGATCGCGCCGATGGCCGTTGCGACAAGCACGATGCTGACCGCGCGGCCGCGTCGGCTGGGTGCTGCCAGATCTGCTCCTGCGTACCGCGCTTGCAAATTGGTGGCCACGCCGGCGCCGTAGACCAGCAGCGAGGCGAAGAGCAGCACGACGTTGCCGAGGTTTGCTGCGACCACGACCCCGACGCTGCCGAGGGCACCAGTGAGATAACCGGCGCTCAGGCCAGCGCGACGACCCAGGTTCTGGCTGACACGCCCGACGCCGCCGGCTGCAGCGGCCGAGCCAATGGTGAAGAAAACCGTCGGCAGGCCGGAGAAGCGGCTGGAGCCCAACATTTGTTCGGCGAGCAGGGCGCCGACTGTGATGCCGGCGGCCAGGCCAGCACCGCTCAGGATTTGCGCCAGCAGCAGAACCGTGAGGGTCCGCCGTTGCTCAGGGGGCTCCTCGAGGATGCTGGTGCTGGTCGAGACGGCAGGCGAGCTGCTCATGTGGGGTCAGCCTCGCCGGTTCGAGTGGCGCGCATGCTTCTCGTCGTCAAGCTCAGCCGCGCAACCTATGCCGGAACGGAAACACCCATCGAAACGTACTCAGGATTGGGCGCTTGCACCAGCAACCGGCCTCGCAGCCGCAGTGCACGGCGCCCATCGCCTCGACGAACCGGCCAATGACCGCAAACAGCAGATAAAGGCCCAAGACGTAGCCACCTACCCGACGCGCCATGGTCGCCTCCCACATGTTGATCAGGCATGGATGCCATCAAGTATGGACCTGCAGGCACCCGAGCTTGAGCAGCAGCGAGCGGAGCGAGCCATTAGAGGCAGTCATGATCGCGGTGAGGCGGATCAGAGCTTAGCCGATCAGCCGCTCGGCGAGTTCGGTGAGCCAGGCCGCAAGACCGGGAGGCCCGTCAACAACCGCGTCGCACAGCTCGGTGAGGGCGGCCTCCTCAGTCGAGGCCGAACAGACGAGGAGCCCCGCCACGCCCGCAGATGCAAGCTCTCGTACGGCCCGGAAGGCTGGCAGGTCACCCAGGTCGTCGCCGGCGAAGATCACCTGGCGCGCACCGGTTTCGTCAACGATGGATCGCAACGCGACACCCTTGTCCATGCCTGGCGCGCGGATCTCCCACACCTTCTTGCCTGGTTCCACCACCAGCCTGTGCCGAGCAGCGAGCTCGCGAAGCGGACCCTCCAGTTCGACAAGCGCACCTTGCGGATCTGGCAGCAGGCGCGTATGTACCGCGACCGCCCGGCCCTTGTACTCGATCCGGACTCCAGCAAGCCCAACCGAGTCCACGACCTCCGGCAGTTCCTCGGCCACCGCTCTCATCTGCGGCGGCTCGGGCGGGAGGATGTACTCGTCGTGCAAAGCGTTCCAGCGCTCCACCCCGTACTGCCCCAGCACGATCATCGAACCCAGGCCAGGCACCTCCCGGAATCCGCCTAGGTGGACCGCTGTACGCGCCTCGCGCCCGGTGATCACGACGACCCGACCGACGTGTGGCCCGAGCCGACCAAGTGCGGCAACCGCGCTGGGGTCCGCGTACGCCTGCGCCGGGTCCTCGACGATCGGTGCCAGGGTTCCGTCGAAGTCCGTCGCAATGAGCGTGTCGGAGGGTGAATTGATGATGGCTTGCAGAGCCTTACTCCCGGCAGCTGAGAGCGGTTCGGGAAGGCTCATAAGGTGAGCCTGTCAGACATGGCAGCGAGTTAGCCACACCCCGGAGTATGGCCAACGCCAGCAGCCCCCGGGTGTCTTGTTCCAGCGCCGCCGCCTGGCCCACCGAAGCCGGGTGCGGCTAGGGTCTAGGAAACGCCGTAAGGAGGTCACGACGTTCATGAGTTCAAAATCCAAGGAATGGAAACTCGATGCGGCCTCCTTTGTCGTGGTGGCCAACAGGCTTCCAGTCGAGCAAATCGAACTTCCCGACGGCTCCACCGACTGGCGCCCGTCGCCCGGCGGACTGGTCACCGCGTTCGACCCGATCATGCACAGTCGCCGTGGCGCATGGATCGGCTGGCATGGAGCAGCTGACGAGGAGCTGGAACCGTTCGAAGATGATGGTCTAACGCTGGTCCCAGTCCCGCTCTCAGCTTCTGACGTCGCGGAATACTACGAGGGCTTCTCCAATGGGACGCTCTGGCCCCTCTATCACGACGCGATCGCGACACCACAGTTCCACCGCGAGTGGTGGGACACCTATGTCAGCGTCAACCAGCGGTTCGCCGATCGCACGGCCAAGGTGGCAGCCCGCGGCGCGGTGGTGTGGGTTCAGGACTACCAGCTGCAGCTGGTTCCGCGGATGCTACGCCGCCAGCGACCCGACTTGAGGATAGGTTTCTTCCTCCACATCCCCTTCCCTCCCACGGAGCTTTTCCAGCAGCTTCCGTGGCGAGACCAGATCTTGGACGGGCTCCTGGGCGCAGATCTGGTCGGTTTTCAACTGCCGGGCGGCGCCCAAAACTTTGTCCGGCTGGTTCGGAACCGGCTTGGGTTGGAGACGGTGCGGGATCGGATCCGGCTGTCGGACGGCCGCGAAGTACGGGCGCGAGCCTATCCAATTGCCATCGACGCCAAGG
>DATHIJ010000049.1:0-6667 GCA_035489975.1 Propionibacteriaceae bacterium
CCGCCGGCGGCAGCAGCATTGAGGTATCCCCGTACTCTTTCGATCTGATCTTGCTCGAGCAGGCTCTTGCCCACCTCGTAGCCCTGAGCGGCAAGGAATGTGAATGCCATGCCGCCGCCGATGACCAGAGTGTCAGCGGTCTTGATCAGGTTCGCGATCACCGCAAGCTTGTCGGAGACCTTTGCGCCCCCCAACGCGACCACGTACGGGCTGGCTGGCATTTCCGTGAGCTGCCGGAGCACCTCGAGCTCGGCTTCCACCAGCTTGCCCGCCGCATGAGGCAGCCGCGTGGCGATGTCGTACACCGACGCCTGCTTGCGGTGTACGACGCCGAACCCGTCGGAGACAAACACGTCGCCGAGGGCTGCGTAGCGGTCGGCCAGTGCGCCTCTGGCGGACTCGTCTTTGGACTCCTCGCCTGGCTCGTAGCGGACGTTCTCCAGCATCCCGACATCGCCGTCGCTGAGACGTGCGGCGACGTCTCGCGCCGATTCCCCCACCACATCACTCGCCAGGTTGACCTCGGCATCCAGCAGCTCGGACAGCCTTTTGGCGACTGGAGCCAAAGAGTACTTGGGGTTGACCTGCCCCTTGGGCCGTCCCAGGTGGGCCAGCACGATCACCCTGGCGCCGCTATCTCGAAGCTCTTTCAGCGTCGGCAGCGACGCGCGAATCCGCCCGTCGTCGGTGATGGTCTCACCGTCCAGCGGCACATTGAGATCGCAGCGAATCAGCACCCGCATGCCCGTAAGGTCACCAAGATCAGAAACTGACTTCACGCTTGATCCTCCCGGGATTGATCAGGTTGCTGGGAAACGAGCCTGAGAGCTGAAGCTGTACCCAGCTGGCTGGCCCTCGCTGTACGGGCCGTGCACGCCATGCACAGCACCGGTATCCCACGCTGCGTGGGATACCGCAGTCGATTTGGGGCTCAGAGGGACTGGCCGACCAAGCCGACCAGGTCCACGAGGCGGTTGGAGTAGCCCCACTCGTTGTCGTACCAGCCGACCACCTTGACCTGATTGCCGATCACCTTGGTGAGGGCCGAGTCGAAGATGCACGAGCTGGGGTCGGTGACGATGTCGGAGGAGACGATCGGGTCGCTGGTGTACTTCAGGTAGCCCTTCAGCGGGCCATCAGCGGCGGCCTGCATGATGTTATTGACCTCCTCGACCGAGGTCTCCCTCGGAGCCTCGATACACAGGTCAGTTGCCGACCCAGTCGGGACCGGGACACGCAATGCGTAGCCGTCCAGCTTGCCCTTCAGCTGCGGCAGCACGAGACCAATGGCCTTTGCCGCACCAGTCGAGGTTGGCACGATGTTGATCGCGGCTGCGCGGGCGCGACGCAAGTCCTTGTGCGGGCCATCTTGGAGGTTCTGGTCCTGGGTGTAGGCGTGGATTGTCGTCATGAGGCCCTTGACGATGCCGAGACCGTCGTCGAGCGCCTTGGCCATGGGAGCCAGGCAGTTCGTGGTACATGAGGCGTTGGAGATGATGTGGTGCCTCGCCGGGTCGTAGTCGCCGTCGTTGACGCCCATCACCACGGTCCAGTCCTCGTTCTTGGCCGGCGCGGAAATGATCACCTTCTTGGCGCCCGCGTCCAGGTGTGCCTTGGCCTTCGTCGCGTCGGTGAAGAACCCGGTGGACTCGATCACGACATCGGCACCGATCTCACCCCAGGGGAGGGCGGCGGGGTCACGCTCGGCGTAGGACCTGACGACCTTGTCTCCTACCTTGATCCCCCCGTCGACAACCTCGACCGGTAGGTCGAGTCGGCCCAAGATTGAGTCGTACTTCAATAGGTGAGCCTGCGTGTCGTCATCGAATAGGTCGTTGAAGGCGACCACGTCGATGTCGGCACCTGAAGCGAGCAGCGCGCGGTAGAAGTTTCGGCCGATGCGGCCGAAACCATTGATACCAACACGGACGGTCATGACACGATCTCCTTCGGCTGTCAGGCCCATGGCAGCAGGGCCAGTGACCACCTTAACGAACTTCGCGGGCACGCGTCACAGCCGGTTTTTTGGTGGTCTGCCGCGATCGAAGCTGCGGGTGAGGCCTACTCCTCCTCGAGCATGTCGGCGCTCAGGCTGGCCTCGGTGTTTGGAATGCCAAGCTCCGCGGCGCGCTTGTCGGCTGTCGCAAGTAGCCGCCGAATCCTGCCCGCGACGGCATCCTTGGTCAGCGGCGGTTCGTGCATCTGACCCAGCTCCTCCAGGCTCGCCTGCTTGTTCTCGATGCGCAGCAGACCGGCGGCTCTGAGATGGTCGGGCACATCGTCACCGAGGATCTCCAGTGCCCGCTCCACTCGCGCGCCCGCTGCCACCGCAGCTCGAGCCGAGCGGCGCAAGTTGGCGTCATCGAAATTCGCCAGTCGGTTCGCCGATGCCCGCACCTCGCGACGCATCCGCCGCTCTTCCCAGACCAGCAGTGACTCGTGTGCCCCGAGCCGGGTCAGCAATGCTGCTATGGCATCGCCGTCCCGGACCACAACCCGATCGACGTTTCGCACCTCGCGCGCTTTCGCGGGAATCCCCAACCGGCGGGCGGCACCGACCAACGCAAGCGCGGCCTCTGGTCCGGGGCAGGTTACCTCGAGCGCCATAGAGCGTCCCGGCTCGGTCAGCGAGCCGTGCGCCAGGAATGCTCCGCGCCACGCCGCAACGCAATCGCATAGACCGCCGCTCACCACCTGTGCCGGGAGACCGCGTGCTGGCCGTCCGTGTGAGTCGATCAGGCCGGTTTGGCGCGCCAACGCCTCACCGTCCTTGATCACTCGAACGACGTAATGGGTGCCTCGCCGGATCCCAGCGCCGTTCACGATGACGAGCTCGCTCGGATGACCGAAGACTTCGTTGATATCGGTCCTCAGCCGCCGTGCAGCGGCGCCGGTGTCCAGTTCCGCCTCAATCACGATCCGACCGCTGACGATGTGCAGCCCGCCGGCAAACCTCAGCGTTGCGGCAACCTCCGACTTCCGGTCGCAGGGCTTGGTGACCTTGATGGTCGCCAGCTCCGACTTCACCAGTGCGGTCATGGCCATTGCTGAATGATTACACAGCTAGCCCGCCCACCTCGTCGCTTTGACAGGAACGTACGGCTTCCCTTGGTTGCTGCCCCGTCTAAACCGCCAAAGAGCCAGGAAGGGCTTGACAATACTGAACCGAATGGTTAAGTATCACGCTGTGGCTGATGCGCTCGCTGTGGTGTACAGCGCTCTGGGTGACACCACGCGTCGTGGGATCGTAGAGCGGCTGGCACGCGGAGAGTTGACAGTCGCAGAGATCCGCCGTCCGCTTCGGATGTCCGCACCTGCTGTCTCAAAACATCTGCGGGTGTTGGAGCACGCCGGTCTGGTGCAGCGGCGCCGCAGCGGTCGGCATCAGGTGTGCGTGCTGCGAGAGCGGCCGCTGATTGAGGCCGGCCGGTGGATCGAGGCGCAAACCGCATTTTGGTCGGGCTCATTGGACTCGCTGGCCGGCTACCTGACCGAGGAGCAGCAGTGAGCAATGGCGGCGAGGCGGTTCGGCTGGAGCGTACGTTTGCGGCCGACATCGACCGAGTGTTCCGCGCATTCACCGATCCCGCTGAGTTGGTTCATTGGTGGGGACCGATGAATGTGCCAACGTCGGTTGCCGAGATCGACCTTCGTGTGGGCGGTGAATGCCGTTGGGTGATGCATCCCGGGGGCCAGATCGCCGTCCTGCACGGCCGGATCGTCGATCTTGATCCGCCCGAGCTGTTGGTGATGACCAACCGCTGGGACGGGCAGGACGAAGAGTCGCTCGTCACGCTGCGTCTGACAAGAGTCCCGACGGGCACCCACCTCGAGCTCATTCATGAACAACTGCCCACTGGGGCAGATCCGCGCCAATACCAGCAAGGGTGGGACGCGGCACTGGCGTCTCTCACCCGCCACCTCAGCAGAGAAAGGACCAACGATGCCAACCGATGACCCGACCTATGAGCCGACCGAGGACCCGACTGATGACACTGCCCGCGTGGCCCGCGCTTACTACGACGGATGGACCAACCGCAAAGGACCTGACGCGCTCCGCGAACTGATGGGTGAAGCGTTCGTGTTCGATAGCGCCATGGTGCACATCCAGGGCCGCGAGCAGTTCCTCGCTGGGGCCGGTGCCAACGGCTGGCCCGAGCGGGCAGTCACGACTCTGCTCGCTGAGGCGTATGACGGCGAGCATGCCTTCCAGCTCTATACCGGGAGCAACGGCGGCATGAATGTCAAGATCGCCGAGCATCTCATCGTGCGGGACGGAACGCTGGTCGCCAGCGAAGTCGTCGTCGACGGCGCCGCCTTCATGGCATTCATGGCAGGTTGATCACCAATTGCCTATAACCCAGGAGGTACTCGGTCTCTACGACCAGATCATCGCCACTCAGCCAGACGTGCAGCGCAAGGGCGCCGCGATGCCGTACACCTCACTCAACGGGCATATGTTCAGCTTCCTCACCCCGGAGGGGCACTTGGCGCTCCGACTACCTTCGCCGGAGCGCCAGGCCTTCTTGGCCAGCTACCACACACGCCTGTGTGAGCAGCACGGGAAGGTGCTCGAGGAGTATGTCGAGGTGCCAGACCGCCTGCTGCGCAACCTCGACGAATTGGAGCAGCATTTCCGGACCAGCTACGCATACGTCAGCTCCCTGAAGCCAAAGCCCACGACACGCCCCACCAAGACCTGAGGGAGTGCTTAGACGCCCAAGATCTCCGCGTACGCCGAAGCCAAGCGGAGCGGGTCGTGTCGCGGCGAGCCGTCGCGCGCGGCGAGGTCGGCGACAACGAGGCGCGCACCTAGCGAGTCGACCCAGGTCGCCAAATGCGGATCGTCCGAGGCGAACCCACTGTCGGCGAGCACGACATCGAGGCGCAGATCTGGCGCGTGGTCGGCAAGCAACTCGACATGCTTGGCGGCTGAGAATCCCGCGGTCTCGCCAGCAGGCTCGAGGTTGAGAGTCAGGATGCGGCGGGCTGTTGTGGCGTGAATCGCTTCCGCGAGCTTAGGCACCAGCAGATGCGGAATCACTGAGGTGAACCAGGAGCCGGGTCCCAGCACAATCCAGTCAGCCTCGAGAACGACCTCGATAGATTCCGGACAGGCGGGCGGATCTTGCGGGATGAGCCGAACCGAGCACACCTCTCCCGGGGTTGTGGCAACCCGAGCCTGCCCGTGGATTTCGGAAACTTCGTCGGGCCTTGCAGGGTCCAGCCCGATGACATCGGCGCCGATGTCCAGCGGTACCGAGGCCATCGGCAGTACTCGACCCTTGGCACCTAGAAGCCTGGCCACCATGTCCAAGCCTGCGACCGGATCGCCGAGCCGCTCCCACAACCCGACAATGAGCAGGTTCCCGATTGCATGATCATCTAGTGGCCCGGTGCTGCTGAACCGATACTGCAGCACATCGGCCCAGGTACGCCCAGACTCGTCATCGCCGCACAACGCCGCCAGTGCCATCCGAAGATCGCCCGGCGGCAAGCAGTCCAGTTCCTGGCGCAGTCGACCTGAGGAGCCACCATCGTCAGCAACGGTGACGATCGCCGTCAGATGGTCCGTCACGCGCCGTAGCGCGCTCAGTGAGGCCGCAAGTCCGTGCCCGCCACCGAAGGCGACCACGCTGGGAAGTGTCGGGCCCAGCGAGCTCGACGTGAAGATGTGTGCCAGATCGCGAGGGCTCACTCTCGACCCAGATCGCGATGGAGAACAGTTGTCGGCAGGCCGCTGCCACGGAGTCGCCGAGCGAACTCCTCGGCCATGGCTGAGCTTCGATGTTTGCCACCCGTGCAGCCGATGGCCAGCGTGGCGAACCGTTTGCCCTCGTTGATGTAGCCGACTGACACCACCGCCATGAGGTCCTGCATGGAGCTGATGAAGGACTCGGCGCCTGGTTGTCCGAGCACGTAGTCGCTCACCGGCTTGCTCAGTCCGGTCTGCGGCCGCAGCTCGGGGATCCAATGCGGATTGGGCAGGAAGCGCACATCGAAGATCATGTCAGCATCCACCGGAATGCCGTATTTGAAGCCAAAGGACAGCAGCGTGACGCGCAGTTGATCATCGTTGCTGCCGCCATAGGCATGCGCGACCCGGGAAGTCAGCTGGTGGATGTTCAGCGAGGACGTGTCGATCACAAGATCGGCGGCCGCACGGAGCGTTGCCAAAGTCTCACGCTCCCTCCCGATGCCATCCAGCAGCCGACCGTCGCCTTGCAGCGGATGCGGCCGGCGTACGGACTCCTGACGTCGCACGATGACGTCATCGGCGGCCTCCAGAAACAAGATCTCAGGCATCGTGCCGATGGCGGCAAGTTCGGTGAACATGGATGGGAGCTGCTCGAAAAAGCCCCGGGTACGCACGTCCAGCACGACCGCGAGCCGTGTCAGGTCGATCTCCCGGGCTTGTCGGCATACCTCAGGCAACACGCTGGGAGGAAGGTTGTCCACCACGTACCAGCCGAGGTCCTCCAGACTGTGCGCCGCCGTCGAACGACCCGCGCCTGACATGCCGCTGACGACGACCAGACGCAGCGGCTTGGTCGGGCTCTCGGTGTCGAGCTCACCGTCTGGGCTGTGCTGATCCCGGAGGGCACCACTCCCCGGCGCTTCGCCGGGACTTTCGCTGGTCACGTGGTTGATTATTCCCGGATCGCGC
>DATHIJ010000050.1:0-7837 GCA_035489975.1 Propionibacteriaceae bacterium
ACTGTTTGGACCACCGAGGACATCGCCGATCGGGTGGCGTCCCAGCAAAAGATCATGGAGGCCTGGGCGCAGAAGTCAGGCGCGACTGTCAAGCTGGTTGCCATCGCGGAGGATCAGCTGACGACCGTGCTCACATCCGCGGCAGCCGCAAACGACCTGCCTGATGCTATTGCCGCACTCTCACTCAACGGCATGAATCAGCTGCGCACCGACGACCTGGTCGACCCTGAGGCAGCAAAAGAGATCGTGGATGGATTGGGCACTGACACATTCTTCGCACGCACTCTGGAGTTGACCAGCGCCGACGGCGAGCAAATCGCCGTGCCGAGTGATGGATTCTCTAATCTGCTCTTCTACCGGAAAGACCTTTTCAAGGCCGCCGGGTTACCAGAGCCGAAGACCTATGCCGACATCGAGAAGGCGGCCAAGGAGCTGAACAAGGGCAAGACCGCCGGCATCGTAGCTGCCACGGCACCGTCGGACTCGTTTACGCAGCAGACCTTCGAGTATGTTGCGGTCGCCAACGGCTGCCAGCTTGTTGATGACAGCGGCAATGTCACCCTGAACAGCCCCCAGTGCCAGGAGACGTTCAACTTCTACGCAAATCTGATCAAGGAATCCTCGGTCGCTGGCAACCAGGACGCGGATACCACCAGAGCTACCTACTTTGCGGGCGATGCCGCCATGGTGATCTGGTCATCCTTTCTGCTCGACGAGCTTGCCGGCCTGCGTAACGATGCACTGCCCACCTGCGCGCAGTGCAAGAAAGATCCCTTGTGGCTGGCCCAAAACACCGGCATTCTCACAGAGCTACAGGGTCCAAGCGGCCCCAAGCCGGCCGCCTGGGGTGAGGTCGTCTCGTGGAACGTCCTGAAGGATGCCTCCCCCAAGACCAAGGAACTGGTCACCTACATGATGAGCGACGGCTATATGGATTGGCTGGCAATCGCGCCCGAGGGAAAGATGCCTGCCCGTTCCGGCACCTCGGCTAATCCGAAGGAATACTCAGAGGGCTGGATCGAGCTCAGCGCCGGCGTAGACAAGAAGGAAGCACTGACAAAGATCTATCCAGTCGAGGTTCTGAACACCATCGTCGGCAGCTCGGGCAACTTCGAGCGGTGGGGCATCCCGCAAGGGCAGGGCGAGCTAGCAGCAGCCGTCGCCGGGCAGTACGTGGTTCCCCAGGCTTTGGCCAAGATGCTCAATTCCGGCGCGAGCGCTTCTGACGCCGCGAACGAGGCACAGAAAGGCGCGGAACAAGTCAAGACAGATCTCGGCGGCTAGCGGTAGCAACCGATGTGGACCCGGGGATCTCCCGGGTCCACGTAACTAAGCAAGTTGGCAGCCCTGGCGCGCCGGGACGTACGAACATCGAGGAGCACCGTGTCGACAACGGTAACCCAGACAAAGCAACCCCCCACGAAGACGGACACGATCAAGAAGCGAGTAACGCTTACTCAACGCGACGCCCGCCTCGGTCTGTGGCTGATCTCACCGACCTTGCTGGTCGTGTTGGCGATCGTGATCTTCCCCCTGCTGTGGTCGATCTTGCTGTCCTTCCAACGGATGCGTCTGATCCAGATTGGTCGGGCCGAATTCTTTGAACCCCTGACAGTTGCCAACTACGAGCGGGTGCTGGGCTCGAGTACCTTCTGGTCCAGCATGTTGATCACCTTCATCTACACCTTCGGCTCGGTGGTGCTCGTGATCTTCCTCGGGGTGCTTGCGGCAATGGCGGTACGCCAGCCGTTCCGTGGCCGGACCTTCGTTCGTGCCGCCTTCTTGCTGCCGTATGTCGCGCCGGTAGTGGCCGTGACGTTCATCTGGCGCACGATGCTCAATCCGCAGTTCGGGATCGTCAACGTGATTGGCCAGAACGTGTTCGGTTGGGACGAGCCGATTCCCTTCCTGTCTCAGGCGCGAGGAACGTGGGAGGTGCTCGGACTGGAAATCCCGATACCCACAGCACTTCTGACGGTCATCGTGTTCGAAGGATGGCGCTATTTCCCATTCGCGTTTCTGTTTCTGATGGCCCGGCTGGCGGCCATGTCTGAGGAGCCGGAGGAGGCCGCTCTTGTCGACGGAGCCACTCCGTGGCAGTCGTTCCGGTTCATCGTGTTACCACAACTCGTGCCGATCATTAGTTTGCTCGCCGTGTTGCGCACGATCTGGACTTTCAATGAGTTCGACGACATCTTCTTGCTGACCGGCGGTGCCGCCGGCACCAACGTCGCGAGCGTGCAGATTTACAACTACCTCACCGTGCAGCGCAACGTCGGCCAGGCGGCGGCGCAATCGGTGATCATGGCCTTGGTGCTGATAGCCATGCTTGCCGTCTATCTGCTGATCCTGCGCAGGAGGGGAGAGCGGGTATGAGCACTGAAATTATCACGCCGCCGAGTCAGGTCGCCGCCCCACCGGAGCCACGCCGCATGGCTCATGGCACCCGGCACCGGGCACAGAGCCGCGTCTTCCGGATTGGCCGCTGGGTGGTGATCATCGGATTCCTCATTGCGACGCTGGTGCCGTTCTACTACATGCTCTTGTTGTCGGTGAAGCCAATCGGGTCGCTGTTGCAGGATCCCGCCTCTTTGTGGGTCAGTCCTTCGGAGTTCACTCTGCAGACCTATGTGGACGTGTTGTCCTCACCGGCGTCCGGAGGCCAAGGCTTCAGCCGCTTTCTGGTAAACAGCGCCGTAGTGGCGCTCGCCTCGGTGGCGCTGGCACTGCTCATCGGGATACCTGGCGCGTACGCTATCGCCCGATTGCCGTTCATCGGTCGACGTTATGTGAGCGGGGTCTTCCTGGCTGCCTATCTCTTCCCCGCGATCTTGATGGCCATCCCGTTGTTCGTCGGGTTCACCCGGCTGGGACTACGCGGGAATCTTGTCGGACTGATCATCGTTTACACCGCACAAACCGTGCCGGTGGCGATCTACATGCTGCGCAACTACTTCGAGACCGTGCCTGAGTCCATCGAGGAGGCAGGTCTGGTGGATGGCCTGAGCCGTATTGGCGTGCTGCGGCAGATCAGTCTGAAGCTTGCCTTGCCGTCGATCATGTCCACTGGACTGTTCGTGTTCATGATCGCGTGGAACGAGTTCTTGTTCGCGCTGCTGTTCCTTGTCGACCGGCGGGAGCGCTGGACCGTCTCGCTCGGTCTGTCCCAGCTCTCCGGCAGTGTCGAGGTGCCGACGACGGTCCTCATGGCGGGCTCGGTTGTCCTCACCTTGCCGATCATCATCATCTTCTTCGCCACCGAGCGGCTGCTCACCGGGGGCTTGACGGCTGGGGCCGAGAAGGGATAGGCGTGTACGACCCGCTCAGCGTTGCCGATCTTGTTCACGACGAATTGCGGCAGCGCCGGGAAAGCGGCTATGAAGTCTCGGCGATCGAAGCTGATCTTGCGAGAGGGCCGACCGATGATCATGATCAGCTCGAGGTGCGCTATCTGGAATTGATCACGACCAAGCGCAGGATCGATTGGCACTATCAGGAACCCGGCCTCCTCGAGGAGATCATTGCCGCCATGCCCGCTGGGAATCGGGAGCGAGCCGAGGTTGACGGCCCGAGCCGTGCCGAGCTGGCGAGCCGCATCTTGGGCGGCTGGCAGGGGAGGATTGCCGGTTGCACTCTGGGGAAGCCGGTCGAGGATGGAGATTTCTGGACACCGGACCGGATCCGGGCATATCTGACGCTGGCAGATGCTTACCCGCTGCGCGACTACATCCCTGCACTGGAGGTGATGCCGAAGGGTTTCCGGCTGCGCGAATGCTGGCCGGAGACGACTCGGGGGCAGGTACACGGGGCCGCCCGCGACGACGACATCGACTATTCGATCTTGAACTTGTGGTTGCTGGAGCAGCATGGCTTCGGTGTGACGCCTCGCCGGGTTGCAAACGCCCTCTTATCGTTTCTGCCTTATTTGCGGGTATTCACGGCAGAACGAGCCACAATGGTCAACCTGCTGAACAACGTGCCGATCGCGGCGATTGGTGAAACTCGCAACCCGTACCGGGAGTGGATTGGCGCCCTTATCCGTGCCGACGTTTACGGCTGGGCACTGCCGGATCGACCCGGTACGGCTGCACGGCTCGTTTTTCAGGACGCCTCGCTGTCACACCGCAACAACGGCATCTATGCCGCTATGTGGGCTGCCGCTCTGGTTTCGGTTGCTTGCGTCGCCAGCTCGGTAACCGAAGCTATCGAGCGGTCGCTGGACTACGTCCCCGCGCGATCGCGGCTGGCCGAGGCTTTGGGATTTGTCAACGAGCTCTATCGCACCAGTCATACCTGGGAGCACGCACTGGAAAGGATCCGCTCCCGTTTCGGCCAGTACAGCTGGGTGCACTCGATCAACAACGCTTGCTTGATCACCGCGGGTCTGCTCTGGGGACGCGATGATTTCGCCGCGACGGTCGGCTTGACGGTGCAGGGTGGCTGGGATACCGACTCCAACGCTGCGACGGCTGGATCGGTCGTCGGCACTGTGCTCGGCGCAACGAGGCTGCCAGCGCATTTCATCAACCCGCTGCACGATCGCACGCGTTCGGCCGTCTTCGGCTACGACAACTCGCGAATCTCTGATCTGGCACGCCGAACCACCAACCTTGCTGAACACGGCCTGAGATCCGATCCCGGCGACAATGACTCGAGCGCTGCCTGATGGCATACCTGGTCGAGCTGACTGCGCCGCGGGTCGTGAACGTGCGCGATTATCTGACGTCGGAGCCAGGTGCTGGCGAAGTGCGGGTTCAAACCCTCTACTCCGGCATCTCGGCCGGCACCGAACTTGCTTTCTACCGTGGCACCAATCCATATCTCGACAAGCAATGGGATCCCGAGGCTGCGCTCTTCCTTCCGGGGGACTCGAGTCTTCACTACCCCGTCACTGACTGGGGCTACTCCGAGGTCGGTGAGATTGCAGCGCTCGGTCCTGAGGTCACCGACCTTGATCTGGGCGAGGCGGTCTGGGGGATGTGGGGTCATCGCTCGCATGCCGTGGTGCCTGCCGAGCGGCTTCGCGGCCAGGCCCTTCCAGACGGAATGGATCCCATGGCCGGCACCTTCGCACGGGTCGGTGCCGTCGGATTGAACGCTGTCCTTGCTTCCAGAGCCTGCGTTGGTGAGACGGTGGTCGTCTTCGGGCTGGGGGTGATCGGCCTGCTGGCCACCCAGCTGCTGGTCAGTCAGGGGGTCGATGTCATTGCGGTTGACACCGTGCCGCATCGGCTGGCGCTCGCCGAGAAGTTCGGTGCCATGTCGCTGTCCGCGACACAGGGTGATCTTGCACTGGCCGTGCGCGAACACACGAAAGGACGGGGCGCCGACCGTGTGATCGAGCTGACCGGCGCCTATCCGGCGCTGCACCAGGCCATCCGGGTCGCCGGTGCGGGTGGCACGGTCATTGCCGCTGGCTTCTACCAGGGCCCGGCGACCGCGCTGGCGCTCGGGGAGGAGTTTCACCACAATCAGGTGACCTTGGTGTCCTCGCAAATAGGCAGCCTGCCACTGTGGCTTCGGAACCGTTGGACACCGCAGCGGCTCCACGACACCGTGATCCGGCTTTACGCCACCGGTCGACTCGATCCCATGCCGTTGGTCAGCCACGTGATTCCGGCGCGGTCGGCGGCTGAGGCCTACCGGCTCGTCGACTCACCGCCCGCCGACCTGGTGCAGGTGATCTTGAGCTTTGGTGGCTCGCAGCGGGAGGGTCGGGCCGAAGCATGAGGCACGCCATACTTCTGTCCGCCCAGGAGCAGTACCTGCACGGCGATACCGCCCTCAAGAGATGGGAGCACGCCCAGCAACTTGGCTTTGATGCCCTCGAGTTGCGCGGCGCGGGCGAGGGCCGCTTTGCCGCGAGGCTGCCTGAACTCAAGGAGGCGGCAGCTGCCGGGGTGCCGATGCCAACGGTCTGCGTGGAGATGCGGCACTTCGTTGGCGACTTCGACGCCGACAAACGGGCTGACGCGTTGATCCAAATGAAATCCCAGCTCTCGGTGATGGCCGAGATCGGTGGCCGGCTCGCGATGACGCCTGCCTCGTACGGGATGTTCAGCAAACGCCTGCCACCGTTCGAGAGTCCTCGTACCGAGGCCGAAGACGCCGAGATCTTGCTGGATGCATTCGGTCAGCTGGCCGCCCACGCCGAGGCGGAGGGAGTGATCATCGCACTGGAGCCACTGAATCGGTACGAGAACCACATGATCAACAGCCTGGCCGATGCGGCTTCGCTGTGTGAAAAGATCTCCTCCCCAAGCCTCGGCATCGCTGCAGACACCTACCACATGAACATTGAGGAGGCTGATCCGCTGAAGGCACTGGTGGCCGCGGCGCCATGGATCCGGCACGTCCAGCTGAGCGACAGCAACCGCCTGGAGCCGGGTGCCGGCCACATCGACTGGTCGGCGACGTTGCAGACACTGTGGGCCATCGGCTATGCCGATGAGCTGGCGTACGAATGCCGCCTCTCTGGTCACGTCGACGAGGTTCTGCCGACTTCGGTACGGCGGATGCGGCAACTGGCATGGTCATAACCCACAGCACATCGATAGCCCCCGAGCTTGATCATGATCAACTGGCGCGCACCGCCATGCGGATCCTGATCGAGAATTGGCATGGTCATGCCACGGTTCCGTCCCGCAGGTTGTATCCCCACCAATGGAGCTGGGATTCGGCCTTTATCGCGCTCGGTCAGCAACACATCGCGCCGCGCCGCGCTGCCGTGGAGTTGCTGAGCCTCTTCGGTGCCCAATGGACCGACGGGCGGATACCGCACATCGCCTTCAATTCGGCTGTCGCTGATGACGCCTACTTTCCAGGCCCGTCATTCTGGCGATCATCCCATCTCCCAGACCATCCACCCCTTGACACGTCGGGGATCATCCAGCCGCCGGTACACGCGATCGCGGCACGTGCTGTGATGGAGCGCCTGGGCGCGGACGGCCGCGATTTCGCATCCCGCGCCTATCCAGCGCTGGTCGCCCAAAACTCCTATATTCGCGACCGGCGCAGCCTGAATAGGCTCGCCGCGGTCGTGCACCCATGGGAGACAGGTCTGGACAACTCCCCAGCCTGGGACGAGCCACTTCATGCCGTAGCGGCCGATCTCTCAGTCTTCGAGTCGTACACACGCCGCGACGTTGATCATGCGAGGGCCAGTGAGCGCCCAACTGATGATGACTATGCGCGCTACATCCGGCTAGCGCTGGCTTATCGCGATCATGGCTATGACGACGACTGGGTTCGGAGTCACAGCGAATTCGTCGTCATCGATCCGGGATTCAACGCCTTGTGGGCCTGGTCTGAGCTGGCTCTGGCTGATATAGCGCAGGCTATGGGCCGCAACCCTGAAGGACATCAACGCGAAGCAGAGCGGATCACCGCGGCGCTTGTCGATCAGCTTTGGAGCACTAGCCACGAAATGTTTCTGGCCCGAGATGTGCGGTCCGGTGGGCTGCTCGCAGAGCGCACGGTCGCCGGCCTGATCCCGCTGGTGTTGCCTGGGCTGCCTGCCGGTGTGCGCGACGCCCTCTATGGCACACTGACTGGACCATCATTCGGCGCCGGCCAGCCGGGAATCCGCGGAGTGCCGAGCTTTGATCTCACAGACCGGCGTTACAACCCCCGGCGCTACTGGCGAGGTCCGACATGGCTCAACACCACCTGGCTGCTGGCCGAAGGACTCCGAACGCATGGCGGTGACGAGCTGGCGCAGCGGCTGTGCGACGACATGGTCGCACTGGTCGCAGGTGCTGGATTTCGGGAGTACTTCAATCCCCGAACCGGGTCGGGACACGGCACCAGCAACTTCAGCTGGTCGGCGGCACTGCTG
>DATHIJ010000051.1:0-2967 GCA_035489975.1 Propionibacteriaceae bacterium
GGCTGCCCCCGTCAGACGATGCGATCTCCGGGCCCGGATCAGCTCCCTCGAGGACGGCTCGCACGGCATTGTCCGCGCCGACGCCGGCTGCCCGCTTCACGCCGAGGTCGGTAGTGCCTGGTCAACGTCGGCGCCGCCATAACCGTGGAAGGCGTGATAGAACACGATGCTGTTCTCATTGGATCCGCTGCGCGCTGTAGCTAACTCAGCTGACTAATTCTGGCGAGCGAACTGGCGATCAGGCGTGCATCTGGCCCCGCCAGCACCCGGCTACTCGTGCGGCAGACCCGCTGTCCGCTCGAACGCCTTCACCTGATCAAGTACACGCGTCCAATCCTCAGGCATGGGGAGCAGCTCTGCCAGGATCTCGCCGGCAAGAGCGACGTTCCTGGCCGCGTGTTCAGGTTTCACCGTCTCCGACGGAACAAGGAGGACGTCGCTCCGGTCGAGGTACAGGCAACTCTGTCGAAATGCTTCGAGCCGCTGGTTCTCGGCGTCGTCCAGAAAGGCGATGACGAAGTCCATGCCGAGCAGGCGGTCAATCCGAGCGTTTACCGACGCACCGGCCGTCGCTGCCATGACGTGCTTGGTGAAGTGGTCGCGGAAGGGACGTGTACGGCGCTTCCACTGCGCCATCGTGCCGGCGCCCGCGTTTGATGTCATGTCAATCCTGTTCGCGCCGAGTAGCCGGAATCGCTCTACGGCGAGCTTGCCGGCCTCCTCAATCGTTGTGATCGACAGCGCGGCCGCAACGGCATAGTGCCCGTACCTCCAGGAATCTGCTGCCGACGTCCACAACTCCTCGACCCACGCGACGCAGCGACGCCATGCCAATAATCGCTCGTCCGCGCTGCCCTGCACGAGCGCCGGAGCCTCGTCCAGAAGTTGGGCCAGGATGGTCATGGAAACCTCGAACCTGCGCACCTGGTCTTTGGCGATCAGTTTCGTACGCACTTGATCGACCTCTTCTTCGCTCAAGTGCGTGTTGATCTCGCTTATCATGTCGCTGAGATCGAAGGCAGGCCGTTGCCCAGCACCTTCGGTTTGGCTGTCCAAAAGGCTCATCTCCCCACGTCAACATGGTGGGCGTCCGCGACGTGCGCGCCCAGGAACGTGATCGTTCAACTACCTCAGCGCGTTGAGTGTCCACTCCGGTGAAGTGGGCGAATCCAACTACGTGTTGCTTCAGAGGCCAAGCCATCATGGTTGCAGCTCAGCCGCGTCCGCTCATCGGCTGAGCGAGTGTGTCGGGCATGTGGTCCCAACCGCGTGCGTTCCTTCAACGAACCGGTTCGCGGCAGATGCGGATGTTTGGCCTGCGTCGCCGCCATGTACGCTCTCGCTCGTCGCGTTGTATCAGACTGGTGCTAGGCGACACGGCATGACAGCTCAGGTTGCCGCTCCTGGCGCAGCGTCTGACGCGATGTCCGACTGCTCAATGTCGAGCTGAATCGTTGCTTCTTGCCAGCGCCGGGCAATCTCCTCGGCCATGACATATGAGGCTTGTTGGGAACCGTCGGCAGCCCATTTCACCGTGAAGGGCCAGTTTCGCCGACCAAAGCGCCGCTTCACAACCATGGTCAGCCCAGCCAGCTGGCCTCGGGACGATCGTCGGCGGTGTAAAAGCTCTGTACCCAGATCGATGCGACCGTCGATGCCGACAGCGAACACGCCGTCGGCGGCAATAGCGGATGCATCGGGGACGCGGGCCGGTGGCCCGTGTGAGGCCGGTCGGTGCGGCGAGGTCAGAGGTTTTGGGCCATGTCTGTTGCGGAACCACGGACGGCGACCGAGTGGAAGGCGGACACATTGGCCATGCTCGGCACACCGGCCATCGACGTCTGGGTGGCCTCGGCCGACATCGTCAATGGAGCAATGCGCGCCCATCTCGTTCCGCTGTCGCTTGCGTGGATCGGCGAGCGCGTGGTCATCGCGGTCGGCCCAGCGCCACGGCGCGCAACATCCGCGAGCATTGCATGGCTCGGCTCGGGCTCGGTCCCCACCCGCGATGTGGTGATGATCGACGCGGTGCTGGAGGACAGCATCGGCGTCGCGGAGGCACCGCCGGCGCTCGCCGACGGCTACGCGGCGCAGGCCGACTGGGATACCCGCACCGCCGACGGGTACGTGTACATCGTGCTTCGACCTGAACGCATCCAGGCATGGCGGGAAAGCAACGAACTCAGTGGTCGGACACTGATGCGCGCCGGTTGCTGGGTCGTCTGAGTGTCGATCCCCACCCCGGACCACTGAATGCGGCATTTGCGCGCGGCTATGAAGGCGTCTACGACACCGCTGGCTCGGCGAACGCGATCGCGTTCCCATCCGGATCCGGGACCTTCACGTGACGGACACCGTTCGGATAGGTCTCGATAGGTTCGTGCTGGATGCCTTGGGCAACCAAGCGCGCCAGGAGCGCGTCGAGACCGGCGACGGCGAACGTGATCCGGCCGGAGCCCGCTCGCGCAGCGTCCGGCTCGATGAAGAGCGTGGCGTGCTCCTCGATGTCCCACAGGATTTCTTCACCGGCGCGCATGTCTGGGGGTCGCCCGAAGAACCGCGTGTACCAATCGATCGCAGCGCCGAGCTCGGACACCGGGACGCCGGCGATGAGGTGAGTGATCGCGCCCTGCATCCATCTCCTCGTCGTCCACGGGGACCGGCACCGTACCGCATTCGCCGCCGGCCGTCCGCGCGTCGGGCAGTGCCAGCGGCGCTCGCTCGGCCCCCGCTCCTCGGCGCGATGAACGCGCACTGCGGCGTGTCACTGCGCCGAGACGGGCACACTGTCGCGGTGATCTTTCCGAGTCGCTCGAAGACGGAAGCCGAGGTGACGGCCCAGACTGATCCCATGAGCGATTTGAAAGAGCCCAAGGCTGCACTGCGGCACTATCTCCAGTCCAATCGCGACGCGCTGCTGTGGAAGCTGGACGGCCTCGGCGAACGCGACCTCCGCATGCCCCGCAC
>DATHIJ010000052.1:0-2887 GCA_035489975.1 Propionibacteriaceae bacterium
TCGAGTACGGCCATCGGAAGAATCGCCAGCAAGGCGACGATGCCGGCATAGATCAGCGGCCGGCGCACGGTCGCCAGAGCCTGCTGAGTGGCCACCCATGTCGGCTCCGCATCCGGGCTGGCGCTCCGAGCTCGCAGGCGACCCAGCACCGCAGCTTGTGGTGCAACCGCCTCGTCTACCACGATTGCGACGGCGGCTGCAAGACCGGCGATAACCAGAGCATTGAGCCCATAACCGAGCAGATGGAGTACCAGAGCGGCGCCGATCACCGACACCGGAACCGTGATGACGCCGACGATCACCGCGCGCCAGTGGAAGCGCAGTGCGAACAGCGTGAGGAGCAATAGCCCGGCACTGAGGGCAATCGCGAGGCCTAGATTGTCTGCCGCCGCCCCCAGGTAATCGGATGGTGCGAACCACGACGCGTCAGTGTTGATCCCGGTGAGTCCGGGGCGAAGCGCCTCGAGAGCATCCTCGACGCCTTTGGTGACGTCGGCGGTGTTGGCCCCTGGGAACTTCTCGACGACCATGATCAATCCGGGTCCGCCGTTGACGACAGCATCCCCAATGAGCGGCTGGTGATCGACCTTGATCTGTGCGACGTCACCGAGCGTGAGATTGCCGGCGCCCTCCACCGGAACTTTCGCAACCTCGGCAGGATCGGTCAGCTTCTCCAACAAGTGCCTTACCTGGAGGCGCTGCTGCGGCGTCTCAATGAATCCGCCGGTTCCGGGAGTTGAGGCTTCCAGGAAGCTGAGCTGTGAGACGACCTGTGCGTTTCCGGCTGTGCTGATCACCTGGTTCAGTGTCACGTTGCGATCACGCAAGACCTGAGGGTCGACCTGCACCTGGAGTTGTTGATCACGCAGACCCCAGATTGAGACGTTGGCAACGCCTGGCACTCCCATCAACCGCGGGCGTACGGTCCAGCGCGCAATGACCGACTGCTCGATCGGGGTCAACTCCGTGGTGTTCATGCCGATCATGACCACCCGGTTGGCCGACGACAGCGGCTGTAGCAGCGTCGGCGGCTTCGACACATTGGGAAGTGCATGAGCCTGCGTGAGGCGCTCTTCGATCAGTTGACGGCCCCGGTAGATATCCGTGCCCGGCTGGAAGACCATCACGATCGAGGACAGCCCAGGCAGCGATTCAGATCGGATCACGTCCACGCCCTCGACCCCGTTGAGCAGGTCCTGTTCCAGCGGAACCGTGATCAACTGCTCGACTTCCTCAGCTGAGAGGCCGAGCGCCTCGGTCTGAATCTCCGCGTACGGTGGGCTGAACTCTGGCAGCACCTCCAGGGACGTGCCGCGGAGTTGCACAATGCCAGCGGCCAGGACACCGATGGCGGCCGCCAAGATCAAGAGGCGGAACTTCAGAACCCCTGCTAAGAAACGCGCCACGGCTCACCTCATAACACTGGTCGGAGGTCTACACAGCGCCGTGGCCCCCGGCGCCCGCTGGCGAACCATTTTGAGATTCTGATAAGGATTTCATATTTTCGCTGATTTGAACCAAACAAATTAATTACGATTTGGGCACTACCACTAATTCCTGGCGGAGCCGGGATTAGGAAAGCATCCGGGGCCTTTTGGCATGCAAGCTCCGCCCAAACGTGGCGCGTCACCCATCGATTGCCTATCCAAAAAACGCAGTTGACCAGTTCAAATGTTGTCCGGCGTTCTGGGCTTAGCCCGGGTCATCCACGGAGCAGGGCCAGGTACCCATTGCCTAACAGACACTGCGCGTTCGGCGTGAAGTTCCCACTGCATGTGCGGTTATCGCTAGGGCTATGTCCAGATGGGCTCGTCGGCGATATTTAGCTCGCTTGGTTCTAGGCGTGTGACAAGATCAACCACTGTCTTTACACACGCGATTTGATCCCGAATGGCGCCTCGCAACCAGGCCATGGTGTGCTCCCTGGCCGAGTCGTCGCCGACACCTGTCGCGTCGATACCTAAGGCGCGACACGTTGCCACCGCACGAACCAGGTGGTAACTCTGCGTGACAATGATCAATTGTGAGAGATTGAAGATTCGCTTGGCTCGCAGGCATGACTCGTAAGTATCGAAGCCTCCTGAGTCGGCAATCACCTTCTCCGCAGGCAAACCGGCCTTAATCAAGTAATTGCGCATCGCAAGCGGCTCATCAAACTCAGGTGCCAAGTGATCACCCGAGACGATGATCATCTCGACCAATCCGGCATCATAGAGGCGCTTCGCAAGATCAAGACGGGCGGCCAGGAATGCTGACGGTGTGCCGTCTGGGTTAACTTGTGCTCCAAGCACCAGGGCGACCGGTGCAGCTGGTACGTCGGACTCTGCATAGATATAGCCGGCAGCTCTTAAGCGCGCAAAGCTGGCAGAGCCCACCACCGTCACCAGGCCGACAATCCCAATGCCAACCAGTAGCCAAGACAATTGCACGAGCCGGTGCTTGGCCGACATGGTTCGCTTAGGCGCTGGCACCCCCCAAGGGTAAGGGTTGGTGATGAATTGCAGACGGGGAAAGTGTGTGAGAACCGTCGCGAACGCTCATGCTGCGATGACGACGAAGCAATTGGCGATCGTGGGTGAGTACGATCTGCGCGAGACTGCGTTGCTGGGCTCCGGGCAATGCAATGAGTGCTTGTCGCTGGCTGAGACTTGGCGACGTTCCGCACCTGAGGTTCTGAGAGGACGCTCGCACGGCACAATGAGGTCGTGCCCGAGGGAGATACCGTCTGGCGGGCATGCCAGCGGCTGAACGAGGTGCTTGCTGGCCGGGTGCTGACCCGATCCGAGTTCCGGGTGCCCTCCCTGGCGACGACCGACTTGACCGGCGTTGCCGTGCGCGAAGTGATCTCGCGCGGCAAGCACCAACTCTTCCGCCTCAGCAACGACTT
>DATHIJ010000053.1:0-2945 GCA_035489975.1 Propionibacteriaceae bacterium
CCACCCCGAGTGGTTTTTCTACGGGGGTCTGGCAGACCCCACCGCTTTTTAGCAACGCTGGCACTCATAGACAGGAAGAGGGCCGACGCGATGGAGCTGACCTACCACCTAGAGATCCGCGGCAGGCTGCCACGTGGGACCCAGCAGGAGATGCGCCACCGGTTCGGCGATTTTCTTGTGCGGAACGACGCGAACCGGACGGTCCTGTCAGGTCTCACCGTCGACCAGGCAGCCTTGCGGTCCGTGCTCGGCCTGCTCTGGGACGTCGGTAGCGAAGTTCATCTTGTGCGGGCTGTCGCCCGGCCCGGCCGTGAGCGCAAAGGAGTCGAGCCATGTTGATCACTCAGGAGTCTGCCATTCGACCCTCGAGGGGCACTCAGTTGGACGCGGTGCGGCGAAGAGGCTGGACGGCGTGGCTCTGGCTGTGCCTAGGCGGCGCACTGCTGCCATTCACCATCTTCGCGAACGTCGTACCCGTCGCTGCCTGGCTGGCCCCTGTGTTCCTGATGCGCTTCGTGCGCACCATGCGGGCCGCAATCTCCCTGCCAGCCATTGGCCTTCTGGGTTATCTCACTGCATTACTCGTCTTGCGTGACGGCGTGCCGAGCCCCGCCCTCTACTTCTTCGCTTTACCCGCTGGGCTGACGATGATCATTTCCTATGGTGCTGACCGGCTGCTTGCCCGGCGCATCAGCGGCGTGCTCGGCACGCTGGTCTTTCCGGCGACCGACACCGCAGTCAATTTTCTGTTAGGTGTCCTGAATCAAGATGCCTTTGCCACGGTGGGAGCGTCGGCGTACACCCAGGCCAGCGGGCTGCCGCTGATACAGCTGGTCTCTGTGACCGGCCTGTGGGGGCTCAACTTTCTCATTGCATGGCTTGCGCCTGTGGTGAACGACTTGTGGGAGCACGGATTCGACGTACGGAAGGTGTTGCGCAGCACTGCAGTCTTTGTCAGCTTCCTGATCGCTGTACTGCTCTTCGGCGGCGCCCAGCTGGCCTTCTTTCCGCCGGCCGCCGCCACGGTCCGAGTGGCCGCTTTAGCGCCCGACCGAACACTTAATGAGGCGGTCAACGCAGCCTTCGTGCCTCCGCGCCCACTACCCACCGTCTCCCGGACCGAGCTCCGACAGCAGTACCTGGACCCAGTTATCAATGATCTGTTCTCGCGTACCACCCAGGCAGCTCGCGGTGGTGCCAAGATCGTTGTCTGGTCAGAAGCTGCGGCATTCATCTTCAAGGAGGACGAGCCGGCGTTACTACAGCGCGCGCAATCGGTAGCGCGCCAAGAGGGCATCTACCTCCAAGTTGGACTGGTTTCCTTGCTGCCCACCGACCGCTACCCGACGATAGACATCCGGGCGATCATGATCGACCCGGAAGGCATGCTCAGGTGGGACTATCCGAAAGCGACGGAGCCGCTCAACGACGGCAACCGTCCGGGGCCAGGCCTCGTTCCTACAATCGACACCCCGCATGGTCGGCTGGCCACGGTCATCTGTTTCGACGCTGACGTACCGCAGCTGGTTCGTCAGGCCGGAAAGGCCGGCACCGACATCCTGCTCGTGCCGTCAAGTGACTGGAAGGCGGTAGCTGAGGTGCACAGCCGGATGGCCATCTTCCGCGCTGTCGAGAACGGTGTCGCATTGGTACGTCCCACCCGACGTGGCACCTCGATCGCAAGCGATCACCAGGGGCGGCTGCTCGGCTACAAAAGCGACTACTTCGTCGGCGCTGATCACACCATGATTGTTAACGTGCCAACCTCGGGCGTGAGGACGCTGTATGTGCTCATTGGTGAGAGCGTCGGCTGGCTGTGCGTCCTCGCCATACCGGCGTTGGTCGGTGTCGCGTTGGTGCGCCGGAGGCAATCGAGGAGCTTGCGATGAGCCGGACGACGTCATCCTCCGTGCCGGCCACGGTTTCCAAGCGGGCCAAACGGCAGGTGTCGGTGTTCCTAGTGATCACGTATGCGATTGCACTGGGAATCGCGCTGACGTTGCCGCAATCCGGCTGGCGCTACTACTCAGCATCCTGGCACCGGTGACCGCCATGGCGCTCACCTCATGATCACACTTCCCCGCGGGCAACGCCTGGCCGCGTTGCCGGAGTAGGTTTTGGTTCTCGGCCTGGCGGGCACTGGTGCTTGCGGTCGTCGTACCGGCCGTCGTGGTCGCGCTGAGTTTCGCCTCCGGCCGCAGTCGGTGTCATCAGCATCCCAAGGCGGGCCCGGGTCAGGGCCTCGGGCGTGCTTGAGGAGGCTGTGACCACACTCATTCTCGCCGTCGTATTTCTAGGGGAGGAAATCGGGTGGCGCGGCTTCCGACCCCTAAGGCTCTGCGAGTTGATGCCCGGGCGCCGCGCCGCCGTGCTCACCGGTGCCTGCGACGCGATATTTCATGTGCCGCTGCTGATACTCACCACGACCTACCAGTACGCGGGAAGCCGCTGGATCGTCGCGCCGACGGTGACGGCTATCCACCGAAGAAGTCATCGATGCCGCAACCGGTTGAGCAGCATTAGATGCTACGCGATCGTGGATCGACGAAGGAGCGTTAGAGGGTCGGCTTGCGGCACGTCGCACAGTCCCGCCACCGACGGTTTTTGGAACGCCTGCCGACACCGGGGCCTCAGGTTGTGAGGTGGAAGCTGGCGCCGAGGGACTCGACGCGCACCTCGAAGTGGGCGAATGCCGCCGTCCGAAGGAGCCCCAGCTGCCGCTCAGTTTCTTCAATATCTTGAGTCTGTCTGAGCACAACAGCGAGAAAGGTGGAACTCGTGAGCACGGTGACCTCGGTCGATGGCACCATCATCGACTACGACGCCTACGGCAATGGACCGACAGTCATCTTGATCGGCGGCGCAAGTCAGCACCGCGCCATTGATCAGCGGACGACTGATCGGTCGCGACCGCGCCGGTCGTAGTCGACGGCCGTGAAGCCTTC
>DATHIJ010000054.1:0-4662 GCA_035489975.1 Propionibacteriaceae bacterium
GCTCAGCTACCTAGGGGCCGAAGAGGCAGACGCCGATGAAACTGTTGGCCTGGTGGAGGCTGCGGGCCGCAAGGCCATCCGCTGCCCCGGCGATATCCAGAGCGAGGAGACCTGCCAGAAGATCATCGACACCGCGGTCGAGCAGCTCGGCGGCATCGACGTCCTGGTCAACAACGCGGCCTACCAGATGGCCCAAATGGGCGGGATCGCCGACATCACAACCGAACAGTTCGACCAAGTAATGAAGACCAACCTGTACGCCATGTTCTGGCTGCGCAAGAAGGCGATTCCGCACATGGAGGCGGGCGCCACGATCATCAACACCTCCTCGGTGCAGGCAGTCAACCCCTCGCCGGAACTGCTCGACTACGCCACCACCAAAGCCGGCATCCACAACTTCACCAAGGCCCTCGCGCAGGAGCTGGCGGAGAAGGGCATCCGGGTGAACGCAGTCGCGCCGGGCCCGATCTGGACGCCGCTGATCCCGGCCACCATGCCGACCCAGAAGACGCAGAGCCATGGCGAGAGCACACCACTGGGACGCGCTGGGCAACCGGCGGAGGTCGCGCCGGCCTACGTCTTCTTCGCCTCCCAAGAGTCCAGCTACATCACCGCAGAAATGCTCGCCGTCACCGGCGGCCAGCCCGTCACCTAGGGGAACGCCGGCTACGGAGGTCAGCACGGGACTGTCCCAGTAGTCGACCGGCTACCACTGACGCGTTCCGCGGAAACGTGTGTCACAGCTGGAACCGCCTGCGATAACCGCGCTCCTTGTCCGGTGATCCGCGCCTCGAGAACGGGAGCGGAAACCTTTCGTGGGCTGACTCGGGTTGTGCATGGGCTACGCGCCGGGATGTGGTTACCCGATGAAGCTGAGGTAGTACATTTCCCCGGCCCATTGGGAATCTTGGTACGTCGGGCATGCACTCGCCAGCCACCAGGATGGCCGGAGCAAACCAACCGTGCGACCAATGGCTGGCAAGTTAATTGGCTCGATCCTGATCGGCTTCGAGCGCGCTGGCTGTGAGTTCTTCGTCACAGAAGCGGAAAAGGTTTGCCGCGCGGTGGGTCACCAACGTCTTACTGGGTACATCGAACCTTCAACATGGCGATTCAGTGTGCCGGGAGGCGCTATGCGGGCAATGGTTTACCGCGGACCGTACAAGATCCGGGTCGAGGAAAAAGACATTCCCGCGTTGGAGCACCCTAACGACGCAATTGTCCAGGTGAGGCTGGCAGCAATCTGTGGGTCTGACCTGCACCTGTACCACGGCATGATGCCTGATACGCGAGTCGGCATGACGTTCGGCCATGAGTTCATTGGTGTGGTGCACGAGGTAGGCCCGTCGGTGCAGAGCCTCAAGCCCGGGGACCGGGTTATGGTGCCGTTCAATATCTACTGCGGCTCGTGCTACTTCTGCGTTCGCGGCTTGTACTCCAACTGTCACAATGTCAATCCCAACGCGACCGCGGTCGGCGGCATCTACGGGTACTCACACACTTGCGGTGGCTACGACGGTGGGCAGGCCGAGTACGTGCGGGTGCCCTTCGCCGACGTTGGGCCCAGTTTGATTCCGGACTGGATGGACGATGAGGACGCTGTGCTCCTCACCGATGCGCTGGCCACCGGCTACTTCGGGGCTCAGCTAGGTGATATCGCCGAAGGTGACGTGGTAGCTGTCTTCGGTGCCGGCCCGGTGGGCTTATTTGCGGCAAAGTCGGCTTGGTTCATGGGTGCTGGACGGGTCATCGTCATCGATCACCTGGACTACCGGCTGGAGAAGGCGCGCAGCTTCGCGCACGCCGAGACGTACAACTTCACCGAGTACGACGACATCGTCGTGCATCTGAAGAAGATCACCGATTATCTGGGAAGCGATGTCGCCATCGACGCCGCGGGAGCCGAGGCCGACGGCAATCTGATGCAGCACATCAGCTCGGCCAAGCTGAAGTTGCAGGGTGGCTCACCGATCGCGCTGAACTGGGCGATCGACTCCGTCCGCAAGGGCGGCACCGTTTCGGTCATGGGTGCGTACGGCCCGATGTTCAGCGCAGTGAAGTTCGGCGACGCGATGAACAAGGGCCTCACCTTGCGGATGAACCAATGTCCGGTGAAGCGGCAATGGCCGCGGCTGTTCGACCACATTCGCAACGGGTACCTGAAGCCCAGCGAGATCATCACTCACCGGTTTCCGCTGGACGACATCAACGAGGCCTACCACACCTTCTCGGCGAAGCTGGATAACTGCATCAAGCCGCTCATCGTGCCGAACGGTTACTAAGGCGGGAGGAAGCTCTAAATGCCCTACACATCACAAAAGCCGCCCCTCACCGATACCGCCGACCAACTGCGAGCTCGGATACCTGGCTGGGGAGTTGATCTCGACCCCAAGGATCGGCCGTCAGTGCCGAAGGAGCGGTTCGACCCTTCCGCTACCGGTGCCCACTGGGACTTCCCCGAGCGACAACCGGAGAAGTGGCCACGTGAGCGCTCCATCGAGCACAAGTTCCTGACCCCGGTGTTCGGCACCTCCTGCCCACCAAAAGGGCTCTCCGGAGGAATGCGAAAGCTCGCCTATCGCCGCTACAGCGAAGGCCGGGCGGCGCATTGGCTCATCCTCATCGCGGCCGACCGGGTCGATGCGGCTGAAAGCCATCTCCGCTCTCTGGCAACTCTTCACCCCGACAATCCGATCACCGAGACCGGCGTCATGGCCGAGTTTCACCGCCATGGCCTTGATTCACGGATCGGCAAGCATCGCGCTGATGTGGTGCATCAGACGATGGATCCGATCATTGTCGCCGGCCCATGGCTCCTAGCAGGCTGTGTGGTCTTCCTCGCCGTGAGATCCCTCATCAGATCGGGCCGGTCGAAAACTCAACCCTGATGCCGGACGGCGGCCACCGCCGCCATGATCGTCGCGACACGCCTTCTGTGTGGAAGGCGTCACACACGAGGAATGCAACGATGCCGATGCTCCGCGTCGGTGATGATCGGATCTATGGCGACCACGGCCTAACCAGCACCAACGCCAGCGCACAGGATTGCGGCTAGCGCTGGCCGCTTGCTGAGCTGGCGCCGAACTCTTCAAGAGTGGAGTTGTTGGACGTAGGGGTTCTCGCGTGGTCGAGTAACAGCGAAGGTATGCCAACCGAACATGGGGTCGAAGTCAAAGGCGCATCAGTCTGTCCCAAGCCCGATCGGAGAGGCTGGGCGTCCGGCCCGCAGGCGGGTTCGCCGCGCAGAATCAGAGTCGCTAGGGTGGCAACATCTGAATGCCGATCGAGCGGGGCTGGCTTCGAATAGCAATTTTCGCTCAAAGAACGGAAGCTGCGGTGCAAAACCTAACCGGGCTGCATGAGGCGCTGGCCAGAGTCGTTCTGGCCGAACGCGAACTAGCTGATGTACTGACCGAGGTCACTGGGATCGCTCGCCGGGCAATGCCCAGCGTGGAGGCAGCTTCTGTCACGTTGATCCGGGGAGAGAAGCCGTTTACTGCTGCCTATGACGGGCAGATGGCTCTGGACGCCGACGAGTTGCAGTACGAACGCGGGTACGGACCCTGCATGGACGCCGGCAGGGCCGGCCAGATGTTCCTCATCGACGACATGCGGAGCGAACAACGCTGGCCGGACTACGCCCAGCACGCCGCCGCGCACGGTATCCTCAGCTCGCTCTCGGTGCCGCTACCGTTCCAAGGCGCGACCATCGGCGCCCTCAACACCTACGCCGGACGCCCCAATCTTTTCGACGACACCGATATTGAGTTGGGCCAAGAGGTTGCTGCCTGGGTCGCTATCGCAGTCGGCAATGCAGAAGCAGCAGCCCGTAGCAGCGAGGATCTCACTCACCTCCGCACCGCAATGATGTCTCGAGCCTGCATCGAACAGGCCAAAGGCATCCTGATGGAGCGGCACAAGATCAAAGAGGACGAGGCGTTCACCATCCTCACCCACGCCTCACAACGGACCAACACAAAGCTGCGCGACGTGGCCGATGAGCTGGTCCAGACCGGTGCGGTTCCCAGTCCCGGGTTGACACGCAGCAGCTAGCGACCATCCAGATCGTCTTCCTGGCGACTCCAAGCGGCCCCGATCGGTGCGCCAAGCATCAGGCGACACGCTGATCGAGGATCGATCGCAGCCTTCCACCCTGCAATGCGAACCCGACCGGTCGCAGCCGCGCTTGCCGCGAAGATCCCCAGGGGTTCTCCGCGGACATTGAGGCCCTCGTTGCGATAGACGCACTAGCGGGGCCGCCAGCGAACTGCCGTTGATTCCTTCCTGGCATTCGGGATCGATGGTCACGGTGCTTCGTGGCACTCGCCAGGCCGGCGGCCTATTGCGTGCGATCAACTGTCTAAGAGCAAGATCCCCTGATGGCATGTCGCCAGGTTCCCCTAACTGTCGTTCCCGACTGCATCCGGCCCGCACGTTCGCAACGGCCGCGGCTCGGCGAGCAGGCTCCATTCGTCGCGCCCCCCGGTATGAATGACCGCCAGGGCAACAGTCCGGACCTTACGGATGCAGGCACGACGGCGGTCTATGGCCAGTTTGTCCACAGGAGAAGCGGTGGAAAGCGGTGAAGGCAATCCGCGGGTTCGATGGTGATTGGAATGACAGGCCGAGCTTTCTCGGGCGGTCGTTAGATTGCGTGCACGG
>DATHIJ010000055.1:0-11523 GCA_035489975.1 Propionibacteriaceae bacterium
TGGCTGATGCGTAATACACCCCATCGTCGTAATTGCCCATACCGACGAGCCCGCCGCCGCGCAGCACCGGGACCAATCTGAACAAGAACGCAGCCACGGCCACGGCGACGGCCCATAGCCAGGCACGGCTGACGGATCGGTCGGGAGCGACACGTTGGGCGCCGGGGATGCCCACGGATCAAGGATTCCCGTCCGCCGCTGTGATGAAACTGTGCAACACGCGAGTACAGCTGAATACTCGGGCTGGACGCGCTGACTGTAGCGTCTGGCACGCTTGAGGGATGCACATCCTGGTGGTCGACGATGATCAAGCCGTACGCGACTCCTTGAAGCGGTCTCTGGAGTACAACGGCTATGAAGTCAGCGGGGCCGAGGACGGAGTTCAGGCGCTAGCGCGGCTGGCCGCCACCCGGCCCGACGCGGTGATCATGGACGTGATGATGCCGCGGCTTGACGGGCTGGAGACGACGCGCATGCTGCGCGCAGCCGGCAACGATGTGCCAATCCTGGTGCTCACCGCGCGCGACGCGGTTGGCGACCGAGTGGACGGCCTCGACGCGGGCGGTGATGACTACATGGCCAAGCCTTTCGCGCTGGACGAGCTGCTCGCGCGGCTGCGTGCCCTGGTCCGGCGAGCCGGAACGGTGGCCGACTCCACGGACCCTTCAGCACAGAGTCTGTCGTTCAGCGATCTGGTGTTGAACACTCAGACCCGCGAGGTGTTGCGCGGTACCCGATCAATCAGTTTGACCCGGACTGAGTTTGCGCTGCTCGAGGCTTTCATGCGCCATCCTCGCCGAGTGCTGGAGCGGAGCTGGTTGCTGAATGAGGTGTGGGGGTTCGACTTCCCGACCACGGCCAACTCGTTGGAGGTCTACATCGGCTACCTGCGCCGCAAGACCGAAGCTGCTGATGACTCTCGGCTGATCCATACCGTACGCGGAGTCGGCTACGTCCTACGTGAGACGCCACCATGATCAGCCGACTTCGGCTTGTGGAGCGCCCATGGTTGCTCGGCTGAAGGCCTGGCTGCGAGCGCTGCCATTGCAGCGCCGCGTCGCCTACCTGACCACGGTCGCGGTGGCCCTGGCCGTGGCGGTGACGAGTGTCGCCGGCTATATGACGTTGCGTATCTCGCTCTACAACGCCCTGGACGAGGAGTTGGTCGAGATTGCCTCGTCGCTGGCGGCGGTGCCGGTCGCCCAGGACATTCGAACTCTCGGTGGTCTCACCGAGCGTGCTCTGCGGGTGCGCAATGTCAGCGTCGCTGCGATCCGGACCGATGGCGAGATCTTCTACGTCCCCGACGAGCGCGACCACCTGGTAGTCGGCGCTGAGGAGCTCGCCGTCGCTCGGTTGCAGAGCGGCTACTCGGCGCGTTCCGGCGTAATGACTGACGGCGAGGAGTACCGGATCGTTGCAGTGCCGATCACGGACCTGGGCAACTACGCCCTGGTTCTGGGTCGGCCGCTGGAACCGACGAATGAGATCCTCAGCTCGCTGTGGCTGGTCTTGATCATCTTCGGGGTGGCAGGTGTGATCATTGCTGCAGTGGTGGGCGCGTACGTGGCCCGCTCCAGCTTGCGACCGGTGCGCGAGCTCTCTGCAGCCGTCGAACACGTTAGCGTCACCAAGGAACTCACGCCGATCAGCATCAGGGCCTCAGGCGACATCGCGGTCCTCGCAGAGTCGTTCAATCAGATGCTCCGGTCGCTGGCCTCATCGAGGGAACAGCAGGCCCAACTGATCGCCGACGCTGGTCACGAGTTGCGTACCCCGCTCACCAGCCTGCGCACCAACATCGAACTTCTGGCAGCCGATGCCTCAAGTGGCATGTTGAAGCAGCAAGATCGGATCGACATCCTGGCCGACGTGAAGGCTCAGCTCGTGGAGTTCACGGACTTGATCGGCGATCTTGTGCAGCTCGCCCGCGACGAAACCGCCTCCTCACCTGAGCCGTTGGACTTCCGTAATGTGGTGAATTCGGCGCTGGATCGGGTGCGACTGCGGGCTCATGGGTTGCTCTTCGACGTCGAGGTCAACCCGTTCTATGTTGTGGGGGATTCCGAGTCGCTGGAGCGTGCGATCACCAACCTGCTGGACAACGCAGTGAAGTGGAGTCCGCCGGGCGGGACCGTTCGGGTGCAGCTCGAGGGCGATCGACTTCGAGTTGCCGATCAAGGTCCCGGGATAGCCGAGGCTGACATGCCGTTCATCTTCGACCGCTTCTACCGTGGCGACACCGCCCGGCAAACTCCCGGTACCGGTCTCGGTCTGTCGATTGTTGCCCAGACGATCACTCAGCACGGAGGCTGGATCCGAGCCGGCCGCTCGGCTCAGGGCGGGGCCGAGTTCACCGTACAGCTGCCGGGAGCAACCAGTCTCGAGGAGCTGATCGGGCCCGCGGAATCCAGCGGCTCGGGCGCCCCACCCACCCCGCCCGCGCCTACGCCCCCAGCACCTGCGGCCGCTACTCCCGCCTCAGCCACGGCCCCCGCCGCCTCGTCGTCTACCTCGCCACCTGTCGGCCCTTCTCTTGCGGAAACCGGTCGCAAACAACAAGGCTGAATCGATTCAGACCTGCTGTTAGTGACCGGTTTCACGAGGGGATGACCTGCGGCAGTCGGCGCAGAGCCCCAACAGAGCAGCATGATGTGGCTCGACGTGGAAGCCAACCTCGCGATCGACGCGGCTGATCAAAGAGTCCAAGACATCCACGGGGAGATCGATCACCGCCTGGCAGTTGGTGCACTGCAGATGGGCGTGCGGGGCCGACGCGGCATGGTCGGCCGGTTCGGGCACGGAGAGGTGGTAAACCGTGGCAGAGCCGCCAACATGCGTGTGGGTGACCAGTCCGAGCTCGCCCAGTGTCGACAGGGCACGATAGACCGTCGCCCGATGAACTCCCGGAGCCGATGACTCGGCGCGAGCGACGATCTCCTCGGCAGCGAGGTGCTCCTGGGTGCCGTCCAGAACCTCGATGACGGCCTGACGCGCTCTGGTGACGCGCTCGTGCTGGTTGCGGAGCAAGCTCAACGCGGCCTGAACGCGGGGCGCTGATCCGCCGGAGCTCACTTCTCCCGCCTGCACCTCTTGATTCTCTCCCACCCCCGCATTGCAACGGACCTCGAAGCAGTTGCGACACTATCGCATCTGGCTCATATGCGATAGCGTCGCATTTGCGTAGCGGCCAGCGAAATCGGTCTCGAGGAGGTCAGCCTTGTCAGCACCAGTTGTCGCGGCCATGAGAAGTGTGCCCGACCGGCTTCGTGGCAGGCTCAGCCGTCAGGAGTGGCGCTCAATTGCCGGCATGGCGGGCGTCATCCTGTTGCTCCACTTACTCGGGTGGGGCGTACTCGCAGGAATCGTGGCGCCGCAGCACTACCAGGTCGGCACGAGGGAGGTGTTGGGTATCGGGCTTGGCCTCACGGCGTACACCCTCGGGATGCGCCACGCATTCGACGCCGATCACATAGCCGCAATCGACAACACGACCCGCAAACTGATGGCCGAGGGCAAGCGCCCAGTGTCGATCGGCTTCTGGTTTTCGCTGGGGCACTCGACGATCGTCTTCGGACTGGTTGTATTAATGGCGTTCGGTGTACATGCCCTGGCTGGTCAGCTCGGGAACGACTCATCGCTACTGCAGCAGATCACTGGCGTAGTCGGTACCGCGGTGTCGGGCACCTTCTTGTACGTGATCGGCATCATCAACCTGGTGGTGTTGGTTGGCATCGTCAAAGTGTTCCGCCGGATGCGCCGCGGCACTTACGACGAGAGAGCCCTTGATGATCAACTGAACAACCGCGGTCTGCTGAACAAGATCCTTTCCGGCGCGACGAAAGCGGTGACCAAGCCCTGGCAGATGTACGTCGTCGGGCTGCTCTTCGGGCTCGGCTTCGACACTGCGACCGAAGTCGCGCTACTGGTGCTGGCCGGTGGTGCTGCCGCATTTGCCTTGCCGTGGTACGCGATCATGACCTTGCCGATCTTGTTCGCGGCGGGGATGAGCCTATTCGATTCGGTCGATGGCTGCTTCATGAACTTCGCTTACGGCTGGGCATTCTCCAAGCCGGTTCGCAAGATCTACTACAACATCACGATCACCGGGCTCTCGGTTGCTGTGGCCTTGATCATCGGCAGCATCGAGCTGATCTCGATCGTCACTCAGAAATTGGGCATCACCTCCGGACCGCTGGCTGCCATCGCCAACGTCAACCTGGACTCCGTCGGCTATGCCATCGTTGCGTTGTTCGTGCTCGCGTGGGTGGTCGCTGTCATGATCTGGAAGTACGGCCGCATCGAAGAGAAGTGGTCTTGATCATCAGCCAACGCCGACTTGTCAGCACCAGTGGCTGCTATAGCGACCACCTACGCTGACACGTCAGTCCCCAGTAGGGTCGCGCGTATGAAGAAGCTCATCAACGACCCTCAGGATGTTGTCGCCGAGGCGTTGCTCGGCATCGCAGCCGCTCGTCCCGAGGTGCGCGTTGATCACGTCAACCGCATCATCTATCGGCGTGACGCACCGAAGCCGGACAAGGTCGGTTTGGTCTCGGGCGGCGGTTCTGGTCACGAGCCGCTGCATGGCGGGTTCGTTGGGCTCGGCATGCTTGATGCGGCCTGCGCAGGGCAGATCTTCACATCGCCAACACCTGATCAGATGCTCGAGGCGACCAAACACGTTGATTCGGGCGGCGGCGTGTTGCACATTGTCAAGAACTACACCGGCGACGTGATGAACTTCGAGATGGCGGCCGAACTCGCAGCGGCGGAAACCGGCATTTCGGTCGAGAGCGTCATCGTCAATGACGATGTCGCTGTTCAGGATTCGCTCTATACCGCAGGTCGGCGCGGTGTCGGTGTCACGGTACTGCTGGAAAAGCTGGTCGGGGCGGCGGCCGAGGAGGGGCGACCGCTCTCGGAGCTTGGGGCGCTAGCTCGAGAGGTAATCGAGTCTGGTCGCTCGATGGGCATGGCTCTCACGAGCTGCACGGTGCCGGCGGCGGGTAAACCGACGTTCCAGCTCGGCGAGGACGAGATGGAGCTCGGCATCGGCATCCACGGCGAACCGGGCCGGCACCGGCTTCCATTGCGGAGTGCTCACGAGATTGCCGAGCAACTGGTGGAGCCGATCCTTACTGATCTTGACTTCACTTCGAGTCCGGTCATCGTCATGGTGAATGGCATGGGTGGTACGCCGCTGATCGAGCTGTACCTGATGTACGGCGAAGTCGCCAAGATCATGGAGCAGGCGGGCATAAGTATGGCGCGCAATCTTGTCGGCAACTACATCACTTCGCTGGAAATGGCTGGCTGCTCTGTCACCATGCTGCGGGCGAATGAGGACTGGATCCGACTCTGGGATGCCCCAGTGAACACAGCGGGACTTCGGTGGGGAATATAGGGACCGTGTCGAATGCCGTGATCACCAGTGAGCAGCTAGCCGGCTGGTTGCGACGCTTTCGGGATCTGGTGATCAAGAACCAGACTGAGCTTACCGAGCTCGATTCCGCGATCGGCGATGCCGATCATGGCAGCAACATGGCGCGAGGCATGACTGCAGTGATCAACAAGCTGGATCAGGGCCGGTCGCCACACGTCAACGACCTGTTCAAGACCGTCGCCATGACGCTTGTGACATCGGTCGGCGGTGCCAGCGGGCCCTTGTACGGCACGTTCTTCCTACGTTTCGCCGGCATGGCCGGCCCGACGATCGAACTCGACGCCGAAGGTTTGGATATGGCATTTCGTGCTGGACTCGCCGGCATCGTGGAGCGGGGCAAGGCTGAGGCTGGTGACAAGACCATGGTCGACGCGCTCTCGCCAGCTCTGGACTCTATGGAGGCAGTGATCAAGAGTGGCGGTGATCTTGACGCCGCCGTCACAGCCGCGCGGGATGCTGCGGCTGCCGGCAGAGACGCAACTGTGCCGTTGGTGGCTCGCAAGGGGCGCGCGAGCTACCTAGGTGAGCGCAGCGCCGGGCACATGGATCCGGGTGCCGCCTCCATGTCGCTGCTCTTCGACGCCTTGGCCGACGAGCTCGCGGGCTAAAGCGACACTGAGATGGTGGGGATTGTCGTGGTCTCCCACAGCCCCGAACTGGCCCACGCGGCCGTGAATCTGGCGCTGCAGATGGTGCACGGTTCCGCACCGAGGATCGAGATCGCGGCGGGAACTTCTGACCATCGCCTTGGCACTGACGCGGCAGTTGTGGCCGACGCCGTCGTCGCCTCCGACGATGGAGAAGGTGTCGTGGTGATCATGGATCTGGGGTCAGCCGTGCTGAGTGCCGAACTTGCTATCGAGCTACTACCAGAGCCTCACATCCCGACCCGCCTCGTGCCGGCAGCGTTCGTCGAAGGCATCTTTGCAGCGGTGGTTTCCGCGGCTGGGGGTGCTGATCTCGACGCCGTCGCTGGGGAGGCCGAGGCAGCGCTTGCCGCCAAGATCACCCAGCTCGACCAGACTCGGGCTAGGCCCGGTGCGGTCGTACCCGATAAGCCTGACAGTGCGATCGTTGCGCAGACCAAGATCGTCAACCAGGACGGGATCCACGCACGACCCGCGGCGCTCATATCCGGCGCGCTCGCCTCATTGGATGTGCGGGTCACCATCGCCACCCGACGCTCGCCAGCGGTCTCAGCGCGCAGCCCGACCGCGCTGATGTCACTCGGTACCCGGGTCGGTGACGTGCTCCGGATCGAAGCCGACGGTCCCGACGCGAGCGCAGGGGTCGATCGCGTCCTTCACCTGGTGCGGGACGGTTTTGGTGAGTTGGAGTCGACGGCGTCGAGGATCCAAGCGGACTTCGACAGCTCGAGTCAGCAGGACGGTTTGGAGACAGCGCGCGGAGTGAGTTCGGGGCGGGTGGTCGGCCCGGCAGTGCGCATGGCCGATCCAGCCATCGAGCCGGACCCGATGACCCGCATCCCAGAAGTTGAACGATCGTCCGCCATCACACGGCTCGACAGCGCGGCCGCGCAGGCAGCCGAACAGCTGCGGAGCCGGATCAACGCGGCTGGGGCTGCGGGCGAGCTGCTCAAGGCTACCGCCGCAATGGCCACCGACCCTGACCTGATGGCCGACGCGAGCCGCCGGGTACGAGACCAGGGGCTCTCCGCGGAGCGTGCGGTCTGGGAGGCCTTTGGAGCCGCCGCGGATATCATCCGTGGCGCAGGACCCAGGCAGGCGGAGCGGGTTACTGACCTCTACGACGTACGTAATCGGATCGTCTCCACGCTCGTCGATCGCCCCGCGCTCGGCCTGCCCGATCCCGGATACCCTTATGTGCTGGTCGCTGTTGATCTTGCGCCCGCGGATGCTGCAGGGCTGGATGCCACCCGCTGCCTGGCCGTCATCACCGAAAAGGGCGGACCCACCTCCCATGCCGCGATCATCGCTCGATCGTTTGGCATCCCGGCGGTCGTCGGCGTACCCGGTGCGAGCGCGATCCCCGATGGCACGCTGCTGCTCGTCGACGGCACCACCGGCGAACTGATCATCGAACCGACAATTGATCAACAAACCATTGCCACGGCGCGCCAGGTGCATCGCGATGTGCTCTCCGGTCCCGGCCGCACGGCCGATGGTCACACTGTCGCCCTGCTCGCAAACGTCGCATCCGCGGGCGACGTAGCGGCAGCACTCGAGTCTGGCGCCGAGGGAGTGGGGCTGTACCGGACCGAGCTCTGCTTCCTGGACCGGGCCGAGGCGCCGTCAGTCGCGGAGCAGGTCAGCGCTTACCGTGCCGTGTTCGCTGCGTTCGGCGGTCGCCGCGTCGTAGTGCGCACGCTGGACGCCGGGTCGGACAAGCCGCTCCCTTTTCTCGCGTACGGCCGGGAGGCGGACCCGGCCCTCGGGGTACGCGGCTTCCGTACGGCCGTTCGCTACCCCGAGGTGCTTCGTGATCAGCTGAAAGCGATCAAGGAGGCTGCGGAAGCCGAGTCCGCTGAGGTCTGGGTCATGGCGCCGATGATCGCCACGGTCGACGAAGTGCGAAGCTTTGGCAACGCTGCGCGCGCCGCCGGCCTGCCGTCCATCGGCGTCATGATCGAAACTCCGGCTGCTGTCATCCAGGCTGATCAGATCCTCGCGGAGGTCGACTTCCTGAGCATCGGTACCAACGACCTCGCCCAGTACGCCTTTGCCGCGGATCGACACCTCGCGAGCCTTGCCTCATTGAACGATCCGTGGCAGCCGGCGCTGCTTCGCATGATCGACATGGTTGCCCGAGCGGCATCCGACAGCGGAAAGCCAGTCGGAGTGTGCGGCGAGGCTGCAGCCGATCCGCTGCTCGCGCTCGTGCTCGCGGGCCTGGGGATTTCGAGCCTTTCCATGGCACCCGCAGCACTCGCTGAGGTTGGTAGCAGCCTTGGCGCGGTCACTCTCGAGGCGTGCCAACAAGCGGCGCGGGCGGCATGTGCGGCCGACTCACCCGCTCATGCCCGGGAGGCTGTTCGGGGCATCGTCGGGAGCTGAGCCCTGCATGACCAGTTTTCTTCACCCGGTGTGGTCGTTTTGCCCGGATACGGCGGCGGTTACTCGGCCGGTGCTGCCGTCGACAGTGACCAGCTGACCGTCGGTGAGCGTCCTCGTGCCGGTGCCGGTGCCCATGACGGCCGGGATGCCGTATTCGCGGGCGATGATCGCGGCGTGCGATGCCGGCCCCCCCGAGTCGACCACCACGGCGGACGCGCGCTGGAACAACGTTGTCCAGGCCGGGTTCGTGTAAGGGCAGACCAGTACGTCACCGCTGGCTAGCCGGCCGAACTCGGCAGGCTCGCGGATCACGCGCACGGGTCCGGTCGCAGAGCCGCTGCTGGCAGGCGTGCCGGTGATAAGGGCGTCGCGGCCATCGCGTCGGGGGAAGACTGCGGCCGGGTCGATCAGTGGCACCCCGGTCAGCTCCTCGCGGCGGGCCGATCGGGTCCGCACAGCGTCGCGCAGTTCGTCCTTATCGGATTCGGTGAGGTTGGCTGGATCCTCGATTGCCTCGAGCTCGTTGAGCCGCAGATGGAACACTTCCTCCGGCGTGCCGAGCACATCTGCGTTGCGCAGCCGGCGGCCCATCTCCAGCAGGGACTTGCGCAGGATCGGGAGCGGCATGAGGAAGTAGAAGTGGCTATCCTCGCGGAACGCTATTCCAGCGCGCGCCGCCTGGACCCAACGCTCCATGCGGCCGCGCCGACGAGGACCGCGCAGTAGCGGGTGCTGCAGCAGTTCAAAGATCGCATGATCAGGATCCGCTGGCGGTCGTGGCGGCTCAGCAGCCAGGACCTTGATCAACGCGAGCACGGTCTCGGGCGCCTCGCCCTGAGTGGGTGGCGTGACCAGGACTGGTGTCACGGTCTCCCGGTGGCCGTACTCAGCGAGGTAGGCATTGAACTGCGCCTGGAACCCTGGGAAGGCGTCGAGTTGCTTGATGTCAAGGGTGTTGACGGCGTCGTACAGCGCAGGGTCCTCGCGGGCAACCACGGCGAGCGCCTCAAGGGCGCGGTTGGCGTCGGTGGTTCGAGTGGGGCTGATGATCAGGTCGGCGTACAACGCCGAGCGTCCGAGGAGGCGAAGCGCCAGAAAGAGCCGGACAAGCGCGAGACCAGTGCGGGGGAGGTAGTCGATTCGCAGGTCGCCGATCGGCTTGATCAAGTCGAGCGCCAGCCTCGGCATTGTCTTGAGCCGGGCCCACGGCATAGGCCCGAGATCTTGGGCTGCAAGTGTGTGCACGTGGTCAAGGAAATCGACGAAACGCGGGTCCTCCTTCCACCGGCGAGGATCGTAGCGGTGGGCCAGGGTCGCGATGCGCCACGGCGCAAGCAACACGCCGACCGTTGGGCGCGGTGCCAGCGGGACGAACCGGTCGACCACCCCGTACTCATCCTCCGGAAGGAATCCCTCAAACGCGTCTCGCAAGCCGAACCGCCCGGTAACCCCGGCCATCAGGCCCGCGGGACCGTAGGGCACCCAAGTACTCATATCGAGCGGGTATGGGCGCACTGGAAGGTAGTCGAGGAGGACTGAGCCGAGCCGGCGTTCCGCAGCGTTGAGCCGGATCGGTGGGGGCGGCAGCGCGGTCATCGGACGCGCCTGCAGCAGCCAGACCCGTCCCGCCGCGTACGCCCACTCAATGTCCTGCGGTCGCCCGAAGTGTTTGGCGACTTCGATACCCAGCCTGGCCAGATCCGCCAGCACGGTGTCGGGCAACCGCTCAATGCGGTCAGGCGCGCCCGGCTGATGGGCGACCCCGCCACCCGGAACACTGCTCACGATCACCTCGCGGCGGCCCGGTCGGTAGTCCCGAATCGAACCGCGGCCGTCGAGCACGTAGTGATCAGGTGTGACTAGGCCGGACACCACGGCCTCGCCGAGCCCGCTCGATGCGTCGACCACGATCGTTTCGCGATCGCCGCTAACCGGGTCGGCGGTGAACATCACACCTGCGACTTCGGCGTTGATCATGGGTTGTAGGACGACCGCGATCCGGACGTCCGCGGAGTCGATCTTCATCCGGCTGCGGTAGGCGATGGCACGCTCGGTCCACAATGATCCCCAGCAGCGTCGCACAGCGTCGATCAGCGCTGCCTCGCCAACGACATTGAGATAGGTGTCTTGCTGACCGGCAAAGGCCGCTCCTGGCAGGTCCTCGGCGGTGGCGCTGGAGCGCACCGCCACCGCCACGGTTCCTAAGGCGGCATAAGCGTTGGCGATTTCGGTGCGCAGCTCAGCGGGCATCGGGGCAGCCTCGATGCCCACTCGAATGGAGGACGCATCCTCTGCGGCGATGCGCTCGGGAATGTTGAGATGGAGCGGTTGGATGGCCGTCGCATACGCCTCTGTGGTGACAACGAAACCGTTGGGCACTGGGAAACCAGCTCGCACCAGCTCTCCGAGGTTGGCCGCCTTGCCCCCGGCGGTCGCAACGTCGTCCCGGCCGAGATCACCTAGCGACACCACGAATCTCATACGGCTGGCTCAGACCTTTCTCGGTCGCCAAATGTCCGCGGCGATTTCACGCATCTGCTCGCTGAAGATCCCGCTGGGGTTGGCGTTATACAGCAGTCGCCGAAGATCGGATTCGAACGCTTCGCGGCGTTCTGCGAACAGGTGCGGCGTTGAGCTTGAGAGCGAAAAGATGCCCGCCACAATCTGATCCGTGGTGCGCTCCACGAGCTCCCCTGGAACCTCGAGTCGCTGTGGGCCGTCGAAGCCTGCTGCGCGGTAAACCTCTTCCTCGCGATTGGCCCAAGGCGAACTGCTTCCGGTGCGACAGGTCGGCCCGAGATAACGCTCTACCAGCTCCTGGATCGTCAAGCGAGGCGGCCTGGGATGGGGTAGTTCCGCCTTGGTGTCGACACCCTGGTGCGTCGTTGCATGTACGTGCACACATGCCCCGCCGTCCTCCAGCATTCCGAGCGTGACGCGAGCCACCTGAAGCTGATCCATCCAATGGAATGACTGGGCGAAACTCACGACCCGATACGGGCCCAGTCCAGCTGGTAACTCCTCGGCGCGCAGATACAGCCA
>DATHIJ010000056.1:0-7273 GCA_035489975.1 Propionibacteriaceae bacterium
CCAGGAACAGCGTCGATCCGTAAAGGTTCGGGCGCCAGACCCGCCGGTCCTCCTGTTTTGCTGTCGCATTGTGTGTGAGTGCTGCGAGGGTGCTGACGTTGAAGCACAACGTGCCGGGAAACTGGGTGATTGCGGCAAGCCAGTTGCGATCACGCGGCAGCGGCGCCCAGAGCTGGACCGGCGCTCGCGTGTATTGCGAGTCCACGTCAACTTCGGTCGTTGCGGGTGTCTGAGCTTGCACGAGTTGGGCGAACGAAGCCGCGGTGAAAAAGATCGAGCCGACGAAGTACGTCACGCTGTCGGCGATCCCTCCGACTGCATTGACGTACGCCGGTACCGATCCCAACGCGAACAACGCCGAACCGATGATGAATAGCCAGGCGATCGTTTTGTTGAGATCGGCCGGCCTCACCGTCATGCCGCTCTCCTCACCGAACATAGTGCCCAACGGGGTGTTCGTCGCACTGTCGGCTCCATCTGTATCGAGACGGAGCCGCAGCCACATCACCCCTCAGGGATGAGAGCGTGCCCGGCTTGAGTTGATCACTCGGGAGCGAGCATCACCGGCTGCTTGAGGTCGAAGTATTCCGGTTCTCCGACGCTGAGCTTGCTCATCTCTTCCATCTGCGCCTGTAACTCCGGGGGCGGCTCTTTGCGCTCCCCTTCGCGGGCTTCCGCCTCCGAGGTGAAGTACAGGACCATGGTGTAGCTGCCATCATCGTGGCCTACCGAGACGCTGCCGAGAACGTCGGGACGAAACGCTGCCCACTTGTCCGCGTCCTGATCCATCAGGTGCTTGGCACGTTCCGGATCGTTGCTCCGGCCCTGCATGATCTGGACGAAACCTGCCTGATCGGGATCGCCCTGAAGATCAACTGTGACATCAGTGCTGTCAGCAAAGGTGGCCTCGCCGTCGTAAACCTTCGCCGTTTCAGACCACCACTTGTCCTGTTCGGGCCGCTCGCTGTTGCGGCTGGCATCCGCCTCGGATTCGAAGCGCACCACGGCGATGGCGCGCCCATCTTCGGTAACCCCGCTCGTGCTACCAAGCCAGCCAGTCGCACCAGGCGCGAGATCTTGTAACCACCGGTTGAGAGCGGCCTCCAAACCCTGCGGGTTGGAGGTCTTGCCCTGGATAACCTGAGCGAACATGGTGAGGACTCCGATCGATGTGGGTGATTTGAGAAATGCTCTCCTCTGCGGACGTTACGGCCGCAGGATGTCTGCGTCAATACGCAGAAATGATGGATCTTGATCGATTCGGCGCACTCTCCTCGCAGGCTGGCGCGGCGGCCGCCGTACACTGACGTGCCTATGATCCATGCCGCCAGCCATACCGGTCACCACAGCAGAGACAGGCTCATTCACTGGGCGCGTGTTTACGACTTGGGGCACGGCTTGCTTGGCAGGCGCGGAAACCGTCTGCGCACGATGTTGGCTGATGATCTGGAGCTTCGGCCCGGTCACCAGGTCCTCGACGTCGGCTGCGGCCCTGGCCGCCTTGCCCGCGTCCTTGCGGAGCGGGTAGCACCGACTGGGTCGGTTGATGGCATTGATGCAGCAGTCGAGATGATCAACCGCGCCAGCCGCCAGGCAGGCAAACGGGGCGTAGCGGGTACCTTCCAGGTCGCCTTCGCACAAGACCTGCCTTTTCCCGATGCCACCTTCGACGCCGTCGCATGCACCCTCGCGCTCCACCATGTGGCTGAGGACGACCAAGGAACTGCGATCGAGGAGATGTACCGGGTGCTCAAGCCCGGTGGACGGCTCCTGATCGCCGAGTTTCACACCGGCCCAGGGCGTCGGCACGCCGGTCCAGCATGGCTGCGGCATTCTGGGGTAGACATGCTCGACAAGGCACAAGGGCTTGTCCAGGAATCGGGATTCATCGACGTCGCCACCGGAGGTACGAGCCTCGGGTGGCTCGGCAAGATCACGGCTCACAAACCAGAGACCTCGATCGAAGCGCAGAACTAGTGACACGGCACTAGTCGCGCCTGAATTCAGCGTCTGCGGCTCTGCGGCAATGTCACCCGCCTCGTGGCTGGCGCAGATGGTGGTGGGACAACAGGGCCGATCTCACCGTCAGGAGCCTCGTCGAGGTCGACCATCACCGGAGCGTGGTCGCTGGGTCCGGAGCCCTTACGCGCGTGCCGGTCCACCCACGCTGCCCGCACTCTCTCAGCGACCGGCGCGGTAGCCAGCACCAGGTCGATGCGCATGCCCAAGTCCTGATGGAACATGCCGGCGCGATAGTCCCAGTACGTGAACACACGCTTGTCCGGCCAGCGGTCCCTGACCACATCGCGCAGGCCAAGCCTTTGGAGCTGCGCCAGCGCATCTCGTTCCGGCCCAGTGACGTGGGTCTGGCCGATATAGGCCTCAGGGTCGAACACATCCTCATCGGCCGGCGCAATGTTCATGTCGCCGCACACCACAGCGTCCTCCGGATCACCGCGGAGGTCTTCGGCCAAGGCGTCAAGCCATTCCAGCTTGTAGCGATAGTGGTCCGAACCGGGCACTCGTCCGTTCGGAACGTAGATCGAGTGCACCCGGATGCCGCCGCATGTCGCCGACACCGCACGTGCCTCCGGATCCGGATACCCTGGCGCGCCGGCCACGCCCGTCACGACGTCATCCAATCCAACCTTGGACAGAATCGCGACGCCGTTCCACTGCGCCTCACCGTGGGTGGCGAACTCATAGCCCCGGCTGACGAACTGCTCCCCCAACAACTTGGCCAATGCGTCGTCGGCGAGCTTAGTCTCCTGCAGGCACACCACGTCGGGCTGCCGCTGGTCCAACCATGGCAACAATCGCGGTACCCGCTGCTTGATCGAATTCACATTCCATGTGGCCAACCGCACGAACCCACGCTAGCCGGTGCCACTGACACACTCAGCGCCTGCACGGGACCTCCGGCAGGGGCCGCTTTCGGCGCGGATGCGTCGAAGAAATCGTCAGGTAGCGGCTACGTGACGGCTTCGGACGGTGCGTTCCTCACCGGCAGTGACCTTCTGACCGACGGTGGCGTGATCGCCGCAATGCGCTCCGGCCGGCTCTAGCCGTGAGCTCCGAGGCAATCATGGTCACCTTCACCCCCGGACGCCATATTCGCCGAATATGGTGTCGCAACGGACCGCATTTTCGGCTTAGCCGTTACGTTTTACGAGCGCTTCCTCGACTCGGAGAAGAGTCTCAAATAACTACCCGATACCAAGATCCTGGGGGCAGCCCAACCACGCATGCAGCCGTATTAATACATTCCTCATCGGTCACACTCGGACAGGTCAATTTCGAAAGGTCGTGCCTAAGTCGGTGTTCGGCCACCCGTCTTATGCTCCGCAGATTGTGCATCCGCCTGCTCCTGTTCCAGGGCGCGCTTCCAACGGCGACCGGACATTTCCGGGGACTCCGCTGCAACCTCATCCATCCGCTTACGGAGGTCGTCGAGATAGCTTTTTGGATCGCCCCGCGTCGCTAGGTATGACGGATGGAGCGCCAGTATCTCAGTGATCTCCCTGCGCATCGCGGCCCACCTCTCCGCGGCTTGCCGGTGCTTCTCGGCCCGCTCAGCGAAACTGAGGAATGTCTGCAGGCTCGCGAGGACAGCAGCCGTGACACTAACGACACCAACGACGATCCGCATCGCCGTGTTCACGGGATCCTGAAGCGTGGCGAAAACGCTCGTGCCCACAAACGTTGTGAGCACCACCACTGGAATGCCCAGAATGAGATTTAGGGCCGAGAGCCGGCTTGCTTGCGCATAGTGGGTCTTTGAGGCGTCATCCGCCCGTTCGCGCCAGTCCTCCAGTAGGCGGCGGACCTTGGGAGTCCAAGGCGACTTCACCTCAGCGCTATCGCTTTTACTTTCGTCGACTTCGCTCATCTGGTGCTCCAATTAGGTCAAGTTCCCGAGACGAGTTGTCAATCTATAGCTTGCATCCGTTCGCCGGTTCGGGGCACTCCATCAAGAGAGAAATTTGCGGTCAGCGATTTTGATACAGAAACCAAGCACGCCTGGCAAGCCGACGTCGTGGACCTTCAGAAGCAAAGCCTCGGTTGCCTAAGCTGCTAATCATCCCGGCTTCCCATGGTCAAGTCGACAGTAGTTTCCGGTCATCCAGCTCGCTTTGTCGGAAGCCATCAAGACCGCCACGTTGGCGATCTCTTCGAGCGTCATGAGTCGTCGCGGGTGGATCACCGCAACCTTGTCTTTCAGCATCTTCTCTGGTTCCTTTCCGGTGCCCGGCTCGTCACACCCTCCCACCTCACGAGTTAAGACCGACAGCTGAACCTCATCTCCGCCCGTCGCGGCCCACCTGCCAGCTCCGAGTGCGTGGTCACGCCGCGCGCGATCACCGTCCGGGGCATCGCAGTAGACCCGCCGCCCGTCATGGGCGCGCTCGGTGAGCCGCCAGAGTAACGATCCCGCCACAATCCGCCGGTAGGTCCCACGTCAAAAGCTGCGTTGCGCCAATCTGCAGACCGTGAGTCAAAGCAAGCTCGATCAATGGGAGATCTACTGGGATCTTCTTTCCGACGCTGAGTACCAACGCGCTGTCATCGGCTTACGGGCCGCTTTGCAGCTCTGCCTGACCGCCTATCGCGACAGCGTGCCCAATCAAGAGCTGGCGTCGGCCGCGATTGGCGACTTCGTGAACTGGGCGTGCGCGCTCGACGACCGGCTGGACCAGAGCGACAGGACCTACGCCGCGCGCCGTGGTGCAGACGATGACGGCCGTGTGCTACCTGCTCTGCGCTTTGTCCGGGACAGGCAGCGGCACCAGTTGGCGGTCACATCCACGCTTGTGTTCATGGTCCAGTGGTCCGATTTGCATCCGAAGCCAGCTATCACCCGCACGCGAATCTATTGGCGACCGCTGGAGGGTATAACCGAACCGGTCAACGGCCACGAAACGATTCACCGGTACGTGACGCTCCGAGCGGCCTACGAGGAGCAGCTGGAGGGTCGGGAGCCACCCTTGGCTATGGCGGCCGCCCTTCGCTTCCTCAGTCAAGAGGTCGATGCTCGGGGCATCGAGGTCCCAGACGCCACGCCCTGGCCGATAGAACGGGGAAACGACTAACACAAGGGCATTCCCAGCGCTGACGTCAACGGTCGCGATCGGGGCTTCCGACCTACCGGCCTCCCCAACATCCCATCCCGAGCGGCAGCCTTGCAACCCATGATCAGCGCGCACCTATCGCCCACGCCAGCCGAGATGAGTGGGCGATCTCTGCGCTCTCGACGGGACTGAGCCTGTCATATAGGAGTGCTCGCGTCCCTTCCTGGCCGGGCGACATCCGAGCGTTAGGTCAGCTGGATTGCGGTGTTGATGTCCTGGGTGGCTGCCCAGGATGCGAGGAGGGCTAGGGCGTGTTCGGTGGCGGAGCCTGGTTCGGCCGCATAAACGGTCATGGTGAGCCCGGGTTCGGAGATCATGTCGACGCTCTCGTACGCCAGCTCCAGATCGCCCACGACATGGTGATGGAAGTGTTTTGTGCCCGCGCCGTGGTAGCGGACATTGTGGGTGCTCCAGAGGCGGCGGAAGTCCTCGCTGCGTGTGGACAGCTCCCCGACGAGGTCGTGCAGACCCTTGTCATAAGGGTCGCGGCCGGCTTCGGTGCGCAGGATCGCCACGCAAGTGTCGGCAGCGGTGTCCCAGTCGGGGTAGAAGCGGTGTGAGTCGTCGCCGAGGAATGTGTAGCGGGCGAAGTTCGGCTGACCGCTCAGGTCGCTTTCGTACAGCGATGAGTGCATGGCTCGGCCGAGATGGTTGGTTGCGAGCAGATCCATCCGCCCGCTTCGGATGATCGCAGGCGCGGTGATGATATCTAAGACCCATTGCAGGCTGGGCCGGGGTGTCCAGCGTTTCGCGGGGCGACGGCGGGGTCGCATGACCGCGCTGGTGCCGTCGGCGGCCTGGGCGAGGTGGAACAGGTAGGCCCGTTCAGCGTCGTCGAGTTGGAGGGCGCGGGCGATCGCGTCGAGGACGGTGGCGGAGGCGCTGGCGATCGCGCCGCGTTCGAGCTTGGAGTAGTACTCGATGCTCACTCCGGCTAGTGCGGCAACCTCTCCGCGGCGCAGACCTGGCACGCGACGACTCCCTGCGGTGGGCAGGCCTGCCTGTTGAGGGGAGAGCTTGGCTCGCCGCGAGATGAGGAATTCGCGGACCTCGGCGCGGTTGTCCATCCCACGACAGTACGACTCGGCCGGACCGGCTGGGATGCCATGTCAGTACACCTTCTGACAGAGACTTCCTCGCGGCGTGTGCAGCCGAAATCCTGGATGCGTGGCCTCGGGTTCGGTCGTGTTCCAGCTGCCGCTGCCAACTACATCAAGATCAAGGAGAGCGTTGTGCGTATCGCTGTCATGTACGGGCCCCGAGAGGTTGGGGTCGAGGACCGTGCCGACCCCAAGATCGTGGCGCCGACCGATGCGATTCTCCGCCTGACCGCGACCTGCATCTGCGGGTCGGACCTGTGGCCCTACTGGGGTGCCGAGGCGATCGATGGACCCCGACCGATGGGCCACGAGTACGTCGGTGTTGTCGAGGAGGTCGGCAGCGAGGTTCGAACGATCAAGCCGGGCCAGTTCGTCGTGGCCTCGGACAACACCTGTGAGATTTGCCAGGCCGGATATCAGTGCGCGTGCATCCAGCGTGAGGGCATGGGCTCGGCCCAGGCCGAGCGGTTGCGAGTTCCGCTGGCAGACGGGACGCTCGTGGCAACCCCGGAGCTGCCTGCGGATGATCTGATTCCGAGCTTCCTGGCGGCCTCCGATGTGATTGGCACTGGCTGGTTTGGTGCTGTTGCGGCGGAGGCCGGCCCGGGCAAAACGGTTGCTGTGGTGGGCGATGGCGCGGTCGGGCTGCTTGCGGTCTTGGCTGCTAAGCAGCTTGGGGCGGAGCGGATCATCGCGATGAGCCGCCACCAGCCAAGGCAGAAGCTTGCGCTGGAGTACGGGGCAACCGACATTGTCGAAGAGCGTGGCGACGAGGGGGTGGCCAGGATCAAAGACCTCACCGACGGATTGGGCGCGCATTCAGTTGTTGAGGCGGTCGGCACGCAGGAGTCGTTCATGCAGGCCATCCGCTCTACCCGCCCCGGCGGGCATGTCGGTTTTGTCGGCGTTCTCCATGACGTGCAATTGGCTGGTGACGAGCTGTTCTGGTCCCACGTGCATGTACACGGCGGGCCTGCCCCGGTGCGCCGGTTCCTGCCCGACCTCGTCGACCTGATTTGGAACCGGAAGATCAATCCCGGCAAG
>DATHIJ010000057.1:0-8799 GCA_035489975.1 Propionibacteriaceae bacterium
GGATCAGCGGTCATCCACCGCGTCAATGAACCGCCGGGACAGAGCTCCATGATCAAGAATGGTCGGTCGTCGCCCAGCAGCCCAGCGTCATGAACGGTGACAATGCCTGGGTGTCCCGACATCCGGCCAGCCGCGCCCGCCTCACGCAGAAAGCGCCGCTGCTCAGCTTCGCTGTCCAGCTTGCGTTCGTCGACCTTGACGGCCACCAGCCGGTTCAGCGACTCTTGCCGCGCCTGCCAGACGATAGCGAAGCCGCCCCGGGCGATCGGACGCCAATCCGCCATACCAGGAATCTCTGGTGGAACGGGGGCAGCCACGCGAACCAAGATAGTTCCGACTCAGCCGCCCGGGCACTTTAACCACGTCACTTGCCGATAACGTCAGCGTCGTGGGTCGCAGCGTTTACGTCGCATCACCGGAAGGTCTCACCGGCAAGTCAGCAGTCGCGCTCGGTTTGCTCGACGCCTTGACCCGTGAAGTGGGCTCGGTCGGTGTGTTCCGGCCGCTGACGACAGCAGGCTCCGGCGGTGACGACATCGATCTTATTGTTGATCTTCTGGTCAACCAACCAGGCATCTCCCAGACCTATGACGAGGCCATCGGAGTGACCTATGAGGCAGCGCGCCAGGATGCAAACGAGGCCCTGCACGTAATCGTCGAGCGTTTTGGCCAGCTCACCGATCGCTTTGAAGTGATCTTGGTCGTTGGGTCGGACTACACAGACGTCGCGACCGGGACAGAGCTGTCCTTCAATGCCAAGATCGCTGCCAATCTTGGATCTCCAGTCGTGCTGGTGGTGCACGGCCGGGAACGGAGTCCGGAACAGATCCGTGCCGCCGCCCACCACGCGATTGCGGAACTGCGGGCCAACCACGCGCACACCGTAGCGGTGATCGCCAACCGTGTTGATCATGACTCCGCAGCTGCAATTCGTGCGGCGCTGGCCGATCTGGAGGGCGTGGTGACGGCTGCCATCCCGGAAAGTCCACTGCTCTCCGCGCCGACCTTCCGCGCGCTCGTCGAGGCTGCTGACGGCGAGCTGGTGCTGGGCAGCGAGGCGTGGATGGATCGGGAGGCCATGGGCGTGATTGTGGCGGCGATGAGCCTGCCACACGTGTTGGATCGGCTGGTGCCGGATGTCGCAGTGATCGCGGCCAGCGACCGCACCGACCTCCTACCCGGCCTCATGCTCGCCCACCAGTCCGGCACGTTTCCCGCGCTGGCGGGGATCCTGCTCACCGGTGGGCACGACATGCCCGAGACCATCCAGCGGCTGTCCGAAGGTGTGCAGCAGGACTTGCCAATCGCGCTCACGGATTTGGGCACCTTCACCACGGCCGAGCGGGTGATGCGGGTACGCGGACCGATCACCAAGGACTCGAGCCGCAAGATCGAGAGCGCGCATCGGGGGTTCGCCGAGCAGGTCGATCAGGCGGCATTGTTAGCGGCGATCGATATTTCCGGCTCCCGGGTCCGGACACCGCTGATGTTCGAGTATCAGCTCATGGAACGGGCGCGCGCCGACCGGCAACGGATCGTGCTGCCGGAAAGTCAAGATGATCGGATCCTCGAAGCGACGGCGATCTTGCTGCGGCGGGGTGTGGCCGATCTGACACTGCTCGGTGATGAAAACAAAGTGCGCGCCCGGGCGTCGGCACTCGGTCTTGATCTTGACGAGGCGTCGATCGTGTCGCCGTTCGATGCTGATCTTGTCGAGACGTTCGCTGTTGCGTATGCGGAAGCCCGTGCTCACAAGGGGATGACCGTCGAACGCGCCCGGGAGATCGTGACCGACATCTCCTATTTCGGCACAATGATGGTCCACCTCGGGCTTGCGGACGGCATGGTCTCCGGTGCGGTGAACACGACCGCGCACACCATCCGGCCGGCGTTGGAGTTCGTCAAGACCAGGCCCGGAGTCAGCACAGTCTCAAGCGTGTTCTTGATGTGCCTGGCTGATCGGGTGCTGGTCTACGGCGACTGCGCCGTGATACCCGAACCGACAACCGAACAGCTGGCCGACATCGCCATCTCCTCGGCTGAGACCGCGCAGCAGTTCGGGATCGAGCCGCGGGTGGCGATGCTGTCGTACTCGACTGGTACCTCCGGATCCGGAGCAGACGTGGAGAAGGTACGAGCCGCGACGGCCCTTGTCGCACAGCGCTCCCCGGATCTGCTGCTGGAGGGTCCGATCCAATACGACGCAGCCGTCGACTCGGAGGTGGCACGAACCAAGCTGCCTGACTCGCTGGTCGCCGGACGCGCCACCGTGTTCATCTTCCCGGATCTGAATACCGGCAACAACACCTACAAGGCCGTGCAGCGCAGCGCCCACGCCGTTGCAATCGGCCCGGTGCTGCAAGGGCTACGCAAGCCGGTCAACGACTTGTCGCGGGGAGCGCTGATATCCGACATCGTGAACACCGTGGCGATCACCGCAGTCCAGGCGCAAGCGATCAAGCAGACCGAGCCTTCTCAACCCACAGCCGCTGGGGCCCCCCAATGACAAGGGGGCGGGAGCGAAGCGACCTCCAGCCCCAGCGGCGAGCTGTGGGGATGAGCGAGACAGCTGTCCTGGTTATGAACGCCGGCTCCTCGTCGCTGAAGTATCAGCTGGTGGTGCCCGAGACCGCCGAGGTGCAGGCCAAGGGCATCATCGAGCGGATCGGCGAAGCAGGTAGCGCAGTGGCTGATCATGACGCGGCGATGCGGTCAATGCAGGAACAACTCGCGGCCGCTGGTATTGATCTTGACACGGTTGGGCTGCGAGCGGTCGGCCATCGAGTCGTCCATGGTGGGCCGAACTTCTCTGACCCGACCATCATCAGTGATGACGTGCTCGACGAGATCAAGGACCTCATTCCCCTTGCCCCGTTGCATAATCCGGGGGCCGTCTCGGGCATCGAGGCGGCGCGGGCTGAGTTCGACGTGCCGCATGTTGCGATCTTCGATACCGCCTTCTTCAGCACGCTGCCGCTGGCCGCTGCAGCGTACGCGATTCCTCGTGATCTTGCCGAGAGGTATCGGATTCGGCGTTACGGCTTCCATGGCACCTCGCATCGCTTTGTATCGCGGGCCGCCGCGGAGTTGGTTGGCAGTGATCTTGGCGAGCTGAATCAAATCGTGCTGCATCTGGGGAACGGTTGCTCGGCGTCGGCGATACGCGGTGGCGCTGCCATCGAGACGTCGATGGGTCTGACGCCACTCCAAGGTCTGGTGATGGGCACCCGCTCGGGCGATGTCGATCCGGGGCTGCATACCTTCCTGCACAACGAGCTCGGGATGTCCATCGGTGACATCGACACGCTGCTGAACAAGCAGTCCGGGCTCAAGGGCATGGCCGGCGTCAACGACTTCCGCGAGCTCGAGGAGCGGCGAGGGTCCGGCGATGAGGCGGCGCAGCTGGCATTCGAGGTCTACGTGCACCGGCTGAAGCATTATCTCGGCGCGTACCTGGCATTGCTTGGTCGGCTCGATTTGCTCAGCTTCACCGCCGGCGTCGGGGAGAACAATCCGGCGTTGCGAGCTGCAGTGGTCGACGGCCTTGATGGCCTCGGGTTCCAGCTGGACCCAGAGCTGAACGACACACCGTCCAAGGCTGCGCGGCTGATTTCGGCTGACGCCTCACCGATCAAGATCGCGGTGGTGCCCACCAACGAGGAGCTGGCCATCGCCCGGGAGACGGCGGCTCTGCTGGAGTCCCGCTCGGATTGACGACCCGGTCAGGCCAACTCCCACCCCCCGCTGCGGAAACTGGGTTAACCCAGATTCCCTGCGCTTTACACAAGTTGCAACCTGTGTCAGGTGATTGCAACGTGGGTTAACCCAGTTTTCTGCACGCGAGGTTGGAGCGGGGTCCGACTAGCCAGGTCCGGCTGAGAGGACTGGCAAGAGCGTGTGGCCGCATAGGGTGTGCGCATGGCAACTGCGCTGATCACTGGCGGCACTTCAGGCATCGGCGCGGCCTTTGCACGGGCGCTAGCAGCGCGCGGGGATGACCTGGTACTGGTGGCGCGCAACGCCGACCGGCTCTCCGAGATGGCAACCGAGCTGAAGGAGCGCTACGCGGTCAGCGTGGAAACGATCGCTGCAGATTTGGCGGTACGTGATGAGGTAGTCGGGATCGCCGAGCGGTTGGCCAGCGCTGAGCAACCGATCGATCTCCTGGTCAACAACGCCGGTTTCGGAATTCGCGCCAAACTCACCGCTGCCGACACCGCACCACACGAGCACGCAATCGACGTCATGATCAGGGCTGTGCTGATGCTCAGCGCCGCTGCTGGACGGGCAATGCGACAACGTGGAGCCGGCACGATCATCAACGTCTCGAGTACCGCCGGCTTCGTAGCCATGGGCAGCTACTCGGCGATCAAGTCCTGGGTGACCTCCTACACCGAGGGCCTTGCGAACGAACTGCATGGCACTGGAGTCCGAGCCGTCGCATTGTGTCCGGGTTGGGTGCGTACCGAAATGCACGAGCGCGCGGACATCAACATCAGTTCGATCCCGCCGTTTCTCTGGTTGGACGCCGATCGGTTGGTGGCCGACTGCCTCGACGATGCAGCTGCCGGCAAGGTGATCTCGATCCCGTCCAAGCGCTTCAAGGTGCTGATGGTGATCTGCAAGCATCTGCCGGACCGCACTGTGCGAGCCGTCTCCCGGAAATTGACTGCCAGCCGCCACTAGAAACGCCGAGCCGCCCGAGTGCTCCGAAGTCCCAGGGCGAGTCCGGCCCGCATTACACCACGGCAGCTCGGGTTACGCTAACCCTTATGTCGAGTCGGAGCCGCTATACCTCGCCGCTGCACGCGAGCGCGCGGTTCGTTGCGCAGCGCGGCCTGCTCAAGCCACTGGTATGGCGACTGGTGACCGTCACTGTGCTGGGCGAGGAGCATCTCCAAGGCCTCAGTCGCCCCTTCGTCGTGGTGTCCAATCATGCGAGCCATCTCGATGCGCCGCTAATCCTCGGATCGCTACCGCGCAAGCTCTCCCGCTACGTCGCGGCCGGGGCGGCCGCTGACTACTTCTTCGACGTGTGGTGGCGCAAGAGCCTGACCTCGTTGTTCTTCAACGCGTTTCCGGTCGACCGCAGTGGACTTCGAGGCCGCCATGGCCTCGCCACCGGCCTGCTTGACGACGGCGTACCGCTGCTGCTCTTCCCCGAGGGCACGCGCTCCAGGACCGGCGAGATAGGCGCCTTCAAGCCCGGTGCTGCGGCATTGTGCATCAGTCGGGATGTGCCGTGCCTGCCGGTTGCCATCGTTGGCGCAGCCGAGGCGATGCCGTACGGCCAGAACTGGCCAACCCACGGCCGGCTGCCGGTGTTCGTCGCGTTTGGCGAACCGATGCGAGCTGAGGATGGCGAAACGGTCGCTCAGTTCTCCGAACGCATTGCCAAAGAGGTGACCGGACTCATCGACTACGCCACCACCTACCGCGCCAACCAGGCGTAGCGCGGCTGCTCACCTCAGAACGAAGGAGAACGACAGGGATGCCCAACGTCAAGCACATGAAGTGGTGGGGCTGGGGTGTCGAAGGGGTGGGCTTCCACCACGAGAACAAGCCTGGTTTTCGACCCTTCGTGATCAATGCCATCGATCTTGACGTGAACACCCCGCCAACGGCACCGGTGTCAATCGATGACCTCCCAATTCCGGCACCCATGATCAGCGACCAGTTGCTGGCGGAACTAACCGACGCGGTTGGTACCGAAAACGCCGTACAAGATGATCTTGACCGGACCGTGCACACGTACGGAAAGAGTGCCCGAGACCTGCTGCGGATTCGGGCCGGTGATCTTCCGCGAGTGCCCGATGTCGTGGTCTATCCCGGCGACGAGGCTGAGGTGCAGCTCATCGTCGATCGCGCGGTAGCCGCGGATGCGGTGATCATTCCGTACGGCGGGGGCAGCAACATCTCCGGTAGCCTGCATGCTCCCGAGGGTGAGACCCGACCGGTCATCTCTGTTGATCTTGGTCGGCTGAATCAGGTGATCGACATTGATGAGGACTCCGGTCTGGCGCGCATTCAGGCCGGCGCACAGGGTCCAGACCTGGAGGAGCAGCTGGGGGCGCGGGGCTGGACGTTGGGGCATTTTCCCGACAGCTTCACCCACAGCACCCTGGGCGGGTGGATCGCCACTCGATCTTCGGGCATGCAGTCCGACAAGTACGGCGACATCTCCGACATCGCACGGGGCATGCGAGTCGTCATGCCAGGGAAGGTGCTTCAGGTTCGGCCGCTGCCGCACACCTCGACGGGGCCGAGCGTACGCGAGATGGTGCTCGGCTCCGAAGGACGCCTCGGTGTGATCACCGAGGTAACCGTCCAGGTGCATCGGATCCCCGAGGTCCGGCTGATTCTTGGGTATTTGTTCCCATCCTGGGAAGCCAGCCTGGCTGCGATGCACGAGATTTCCACCAGTGACGCCCATCCATCGATCACCCGAGTTTCCGACGCCAAGGAAACCGCCTTCTCCTTTGCGACCAGGAGGAAGTCGAGCCGCATCTCGATCTCGTCCTTGATCAGCAAGGGATTGATGAAGGTGCTCCAGCGACGCGGTTGGAACTTGGACGAGGTCTGCCTGTCCTTTATTGGCTACGAGGGCGGCAAGGCGCATGTGTCCAGGCAGAAGGCGATTGTCAAAGACATCGTGGGTCGGCATGGCGGGATCGTGGTCGGCAAAGGTCCCGGCGAACTGTATGACCAGAAGAAGTTCGACACCCCGTACATCCGTGACTTCCTGCTTGATCGAGGCGCGATCGGTGATGTGTCTGAGACTGCAGCGCCCTGGTCCAAGCTGCTGCCGCTGTATACCAATGTGCTGGCGGCTGCCGAGAAGGTCTACGCGCACCTCGGTGTCACTGGTTGGATCATGTGCCACCTTTCGCACTCTTACCACTCCGGCGCCTGCTTGTACTTCACCTTCGCCTTCAAGCACGACGGGATTGACCCGCTTGGGCAGTACGAGCCGCTCAAGAACGCCATCCAGCAGGCGTTCGTCGACTCAGGCGGCACGCTCTCGCACCACCACGCCGTCGGCAGCGAGCATGCAGCGTGGCTGGAGCAGGACATCTCAGCTCCTGGCGTCCAGATGATCGACGGACTTTTCACCGCCATGGACCCCGGTAGAAATTTCAACCCGGGCAAGATCATCCCGCAGTAGCTCACCTAGCCGAGTTGTCAGAATCTCAGCACCATATTTGGTGCTGAGATTCTGACAACTCGGCTAGGTGAGGGGAGCTTTTTGATCTTCGCTAGAACCCGGAATAGGCGGTCCGCACAGGGGATGGGACCTACCCGCGCGGGGAAACGCGGGACCGGTCGATGCGTTGGGCCTATTCCGGGCAGCATGAGACCCCAGTTCAAGGTACTCGCGTGTTGGGGATTTGGTGCGGAACTTGCATGCACTGCAACCAAACAGTGGCCTAAGTCCATGATTACGAGGCTGGGAGTGAACTTAGATTTCGACTATTACATTCAGACCCGTGGCTCTTTCGGTACGGACCATCGAGGCTGAGCGGCACCGCGCGTTCAACGCTGCCCAACCCTCGGTGAGCTTTCTCCAAACGCCGGCGTGGGGACGGGTCAAGAGCGAGTGGCGCAGCGAGTCGGTCGGCTGGTTCAACGGTAAGGATGGACCGGTCGGCGCGGGCCTTGTGCTCTACCGGCAGCTCCCCAAGATCAAAAAGTACCTTGCCTACTTGCCCGAGGGTCCGGTGATCGACTGGACTGCCCCCGACATCGGGGAGTGGCTGAGGCCGTTGGCTGATCATCTGCGCGCGGCTGGCGCCTTTGGCGTACGGATCGGCGTCACTGCGGTGGCACGGCGCTGGAGCGCCGAAACGATCAAAGCCGCGATCGCCGACGAGCGGGTCACCCGACTCAGCGAGGCGATGCCTGACCGGATCAACCACGAGACCACCCGAACCCGCAACCGACTCCGGGAGCTCGGCTGGCGACCGCCGGAAGAGGAGGAGGGCTTCGCGGCCGGGCAGCCGCGATTCGTCTTCCAGCTCCCGATCGCCGGAAGGACGCCCGAGCAACTGCTCGCTGGAATGAACCAGCTGTGGCGGCGCAACATCAAGAAGGCCGCGAAGGCCGGAGTCGTGGTGAACCGCGGGACCGTTGCTGATCTGCCCGAGTTCCACAAGCTCTACGTCGAGACCGCGGAGCGTGATCATTTCACGCCACGGCCGTTGTCGTACTTCCAAACCATGTTCGATGCCCTGCTGGCCGAAGATCCCGATCGAATTCGGCTCTACCTGGCGCATCACGAAACCGACTTGATCGCTGCGACCACCTGGGTGCGAGTTGGTCAGCACACGTGGTACTCCTACGGCGCCAGCTCAACCACCAAACGCGAGGTGCGCGGATCAAACGCCGTGCAGTGGAAGATGATCACCGACGCGCTGGAGGCCGGCGCCACGATCTACGACCTGCGCGGGATCACCGAAGGGCTCGATGAGGACGATCCGCATCTGGGCCTGATCCAGTTCAAGGTTGGCACCGGAGGCGAGGCGGTGGAGTATCTGGGTGAGTGGGACCTGCCCCTCAATCCGCTGCTGTACAAGGCATTCGACCTCTATATGAAACGCCGGTGATAACGACATGAGTGGGGTAACCCTGCGGCTGGACGGGGGGCGCTGGCGGGAGCACCTGCGGACTGTGGCCGGCGCCATGCCAGGCATCGTCCCGGTGATCAAAGGCAACGGTTATGGGTTCGGGCTGCGCGGGCTGGCTGAGGAGTCGCGGACTCTCGGCGCGGACACGATCGGAGTCGGCATCCCGTCCGAGGTC
>DATHIJ010000058.1:0-4269 GCA_035489975.1 Propionibacteriaceae bacterium
AACATCGTTGTCGGCGCATTGCACGACCAAGCACGCGATCATCTCGGGGTCGCCATGCCAGGGCGAACCCACCTGCAGCACGCGCAACCGGTGCTGCTTTCACACCACCTGCTGGCGCACGCCTGGCCGCTGCTGCGCAACTGCGATCGCATTCGTGATCTTGACCGCCGAATCGCGATCAGCCCGTACGGGTCGGCTGCGCTGGCCGGCACATCGCTCGGCCTGGATCCACTTTTCGTTGCGATGGAGCTCGGGTTTGAAACCAGTGTCGCCAACTCGATTGATGGCACCGCTTCGCGCGATCTGGTGGCAGAGGCGGCCTACATCTGTTCGCAGATTGCAGTCGATCTATCGCGGCTGAGCGAGGACGTGATCATCTGGGTGACTCACGAGTTTGGATTCGCGACCTTGGCTGAGGAGTGGTCGACCGGATCGAGCATCATGCCGCAGAAGAAGAACCCCGATGTCGTCGAACTGGCGCGGGGTAAGGCTGGCCGATTGATCGGCAACCTGACCGGATTGCTGGCGACTCTGAAAGGGTTGCCTCTGGCGTACAACCGCGATCTGCAGGAGGACAAGGAGCCGATCTTCGACTCCATCGATCAGCTGCTGATCCTGTTGCCGGCGGTCACCGGAATGGTTGCAACGCTGACCTTCCATCGCGAACGGCTGGAGGGCCTTGCCCCGATGGGATTCTCGCTGGCCACCGATATCGCCGACTGGCTGGTGCGCCAGCGGGTCCCGTTCGCGGAGGCTCATGAGATTGCCGGCGCCTGCGTACGGCGTGCCGAAGCCGAGGGCTTGGAGCTCATCGATCTCAGTGCGGACGACCTGTCCGAGATCTCGCCCCATCTCACTTCCGACGTCCGGTCGGTGCTCAGCGTCATGGGCTCCATCAACAGCAGAACCGGTCGTGGTGGCACGGCGCTCGTACGGGTGCGGGAACAACTCGACGAGGTTAGGGAAGCCATGAAGTCAGTCGACGCGTGGCTCCAGCCATAACCCACTGCGAGCTAGAGCTGGCTCCACAGCTGGGCATGCGACTGATTACGAGCGATCAGCGCCTAGCGCGGGCTGCTGGGTGGCTCGCCGAGGCGATCAGCTAGGCATCGGCGCTACTGTGGTGCCCCGTGAACGCGGTTCTTGACGAGCTGAAGTGGCGTGGCCTGCTGGCTGAGTCCACAGACGAAGAGGCTCTTGCCGGCCATCTTGCGTCCGGACCGGTCATCTTCTATGTCGGCTTCGACCCGACCGCGCCGAGCCTCCACCTCGGAAACCTGGTACAGCTCATCGTCGCCAGGATTCTGCAGAAGGCCGGCCACAAGCCGCTGCTGCTGGTGGGCGGCTCGACGGGCATGATCGGCGACCCCAAAGAGTCCGGTGAGCGAACCCTCAACAGCGCGGAGACGGTGTCCGCATGGGTCGAGCGCATCCGTGTTCAGGTCGAGAAGTATGTCGATTTCGGTGGCCGCAGTGCAGCCCGGATCGTCAACAATCTGGACTGGACAGGTCCGATTTCAGTCCTGGACTTCCTCCGCGACATCGGCAAGCACTTTCCGGTGAACCGCATGCTGGCCCGCGAGGTCGTGCGTAATCGCCTTGAGGAGGGCATCTCCTACACCGAATTCTCTTATGTGCTCCTCCAGTCACTCGATTACCTGGAGCTGTATCGGATGTACGGCTGCACGTTGCAGTTCGGTGGTAGCGATCAGTGGGGCAATATCACCGCCGGAGTCGAGCTGATCCGCCGCGTCGAAGGAGCGCGGGTGCATGCCATGGCGACGCGCCTGCTCACCAAGGCGGACGGCAGCAAGTTCGGCAAGACCGAAACGGGAACGATCTGGCTGGACCCGGAGATGACCTCGCCGTACGCGTTCCATCAGTTCTTCCTCAATGTTGAGGACGAGAAAGTCGTGGAGTACCTCAAGGTATTCAGTGATCGCAGCCACGAGGAGATCGCCGAACTCGATAAGCAGACCCGCGAGGCGCCGCAGGTCCGCGTTGCGCAAAGAGCCCTGGCCGACGATGTCACGGCGCTGGTACACGGGACGGCGGAGCGGGATGCTGCCATCCATGCCGCTGACGCGGTCTTCGGCCGGTCCAATCTTCGGGACCTTCCGGAGTCGGTGCTGGATGACGTCGCCGCGGAGCTTGGCGGCAAGCAGCTTGAGGCCAACGGTGAGCTGCCTACCGTAGTGGACGTGCTGGCCGCCGGCGGCGTTGTTCCCAGCAAGTCGGCTGCCAGGCGGGCCATCACCGAGGGCGGGGCATACGTTAACAACGAGCGCGTGACCGATCCCGACGCTCGGCTCGCGGAATACGACCTACTGCATGGCCGTTACGTGATCGTCCGGCGTGGCAAGCGCACAGTGGGCGCCGTGAGGATCCGGCGCAGCTGATATCGCAGCTTCGTTGCCATTGACCTGCCGGTCTTAGAAGGGTAAAGTCGCATAGGCCTTCGCGAGGTGCGGGACGCAGCAGCAGCTAGCTACGGCGGCCGACTCGCAGGAACCATCCGCCACGACTTCACCGGGCGCCTCACAAGGCTCACCGGGCCGGGCTCGTGTCGGCTGGGAGGGCGACACTCCCGATTTGACTCGGGATGACCGCCCTCCTAATGTTGTCGAGTTGCCCCAAGCCGGGCCGAAAGGATGCCGGCGCGGTGTGCACCCGAAACTTGAGAACTCAACAGCGTGCTAAAAGTCAATGCCAAATAATGCACAAAAAAACCCCGTGCTCGGGCCTCGCTTCGGCGTGCTCCGAGTTCGGATTCCTTTGATTGATTGACATAGATCCAGCATTGGGTCTTTGGTCAGCGATCGAACATGTTGAGACAGCCAAACCGACGCTCAATTCAGGCGTCGGATTTGCATAGATTTCAACGGAGAGTTTGATCCTGGCTCAGGACGAACGCTGGCGGCGTGCTTAACACATGCAAGTCGAACGGTAAGGCCCCTTCGGGGGTACACGAGTGGCGAACGGGTGAGTAACACGTGAGCAACCTGCCCTTGACTCTGGGATAACAGTTGGAAACAGCTGCTAATACCGGATACGACCTTCGATGACATCATCTGGAGGTGGAAAGCGCTTTAGCGGTCAAGGATGGGCTCGCGGCCTATCAGCTTGTTGGTGAGGTAACGGCTCACCAAGGCTTCGACGGGTAGCCGGCCTGAGAGGGCGACCGGCCACACTGGGACTGAGATACGGCCCAGACTCCTACGGGAGGCAGCAGTGGGGAATATTGCACAATGGGCGCAAGCCTGATGCAGCAACGCCGCGTGCGGGATGACGGCCTTCGGGTTGTAAACCGCTTTCAGTTCCGACGAAGCGCAAGTGACGGTAGGAACAGAAGAAGGACCGGCCAACTACGTGCCAGCAGCCGCGGTGATACGTAGGGTCCGAGCGTTGTCCGGAATTATTGGGCGTAAAGGGCTTGTAGGCGGTTTGTCACGTCGGAAGTGAAAACTCAGGGCTTAACCCTGAGCCGGCTTCCGATACGGGCAAACTAGAGGAATGCAGGGGAGAATGGAATTCCTGGTGGAGCGGTGGAATGCGCAGATATCAGGAGGAACACCGGTGGCGAAGGCGGTTCTCTGGGCATTTCCTGACGCTGAGAAGCGAAAGCGTGGGGAGCAAACAGGCTTAGATACCCTGGTAGTCCACGCCGTAAACGGTGGGCACTAGGTGTGGGGAACATTCCACGTTCTCCGTGCCGAAGCTAACGCATTAAGTGCCCCGCCTGGGGAGTACGGCCGCAAGGCTAAAACTCAAAGGAATTGACGGGGGCCCGCACAAGCGGCGGAGCATGCGGATTAATTCGATGCAACGCGAAGAACCTTACCTGGGTTTGACATATACCGGAAAGCTGCAGAGATGTAGCCCCCGCAAGGTCGGTATACAGGTGGTGCATGGCTGTCGTCAGCTCGTGTCGTGAGATGTTGGGTTAAGTCCCGCAACGAGCGCAACCCTCGTCCTATGTTGCCAGCGGATAATGCCGGGGACTCATAGGAGACTGCCGGGGTCAACTCGGAGGAAGGTGGGGATGACGTCAAGTCATCATGCCCCTTAAGTCCAGGGCTTCACGCATGCTACAATGGCTGGTACAAAGGGCTGCGAAACCGCAAGGTCGAGCGAATCCCAAAAAGCCAGTCTCAGTTCGGATTGGGGTCTGCAACTCGACCCCATGAAGTCGGAGTCGCTAGTAATCGCAGATCAGCAACGCTGCGGTGAATACGTTCCCGGGCCTTGTACACACCGCCCGTCAAGTCA
>DATHIJ010000059.1:0-2613 GCA_035489975.1 Propionibacteriaceae bacterium
ACCCCTGGCCAACAGCCGTCAGGTCCAGGACTGGGGCTATAGCGTGAACCAGGGTGGCGGGTCACATCGCGTCGGAGCGGATCATGAAGCGAACCGACTTACGTGGAGGACGCAACCAGCCCGTTGCCCGATGTCATCCCAGGTCAGATCGCATCATGCCGCGCCAGGTTCAAAGCCGGGAGCAAAGCGGGGAGCAAGACCCGGTGAGTGGCGCAAGCACTAGCTCGTCGGGCTCGTAGTAGCCGGCCAAGATCTCGGTGATGACGATGTCCCACATGTCTCGTTGCGACGGCGCCCGGCGGGCCCATGCAAAGAAGGTTCTCGGGGCGATCTGCCAGCCATGCTGACTCAGCACGCGGCAGATCGGCGCGACCCCAACCCGAGCACGATGCTCGGCGCCGAGAGTACAGATGATCGGTGTTGCGGGCCGACTCTCCGCACGCGTTGAAAGACGCGTCCTGCGGTCCCGCATCACAGTCGTCAGCACAGCGGTTGAGGTGCGCGGTCACGTGACTATTGGTAACGAGCCGAAGACCTCCCGCTCCAAGCGCACTGTTCCGGTGGCCCGTTCGGTGATGCGTCGACTTGAGGAGCACCTCGCGAACTTTGTGTGTCCGGAGCCCGACGCGTTGGTCTTCACGGCCCCGCGGGGCGGCCCCCTGGCACGCAGCCTGTTCAGTCGACGGGTCTGGAGGCCGGCCGTCCTCCGTGCCGGGATCCCCAGCATCACCTTCCACGGCCTGCGGCACAGCTTTGTGGCAATCCTGGTCGCGGCTGGCTGTAACGTCCGGGAGGTTTCGGAGTGGGCCGGCCACAACAGCGTCGCGTTCACGCTGACCCGCTACGGCGGCCTCTTCGAGGATGGTTCGGAGGCGGCGGTGGACCGTCTGGACACGCTGCTGGGAGGCGGCTCGAAGGACTCAGACAACGTACTTCAGATGGACACGCGGAAACTGAAGTGAGTCCCGAAAGAGTCCCCGAGCCGATTCTTACGGCTAGGCCGGATCGACCTAAGCACTCCGAAGAAGCATTTTGGCTAGTCAGAGGCATCTTGCGAGGGTGGGCCTAAGGGGACTTGAACCACTGACCTCTGCCTTATCAGGTGAGCACGGTAGGCGCCCTGATGGCTTGCTTCACGCTTGGCAGCGTCCAGCATGGTCCACAGTTGTGAGCTGGTCTCCAGCGTGGTCGTCAAGCAGTTTGACAAGCAGGGCGACTGCTTGCAAAGGGGCAGCATGAGTGTCGTTGGCCTGGCCAACGCGGGACGCAGGTGGACGATAGTGAACTCGCGCAGCCGTGGCAGTGTTGCTGTACTTCGCTGCTGTGCGACGCCGATGCCTAAGAAGTTGGTCCTGGACGACCTGTAACGGGTGTGCGTGGCTGCGGGCAGTCAAGGCTGAAGTGCACGCGTTCTCAATCCCAAATGCGGAGAACCCGCCGACTGCTGCAGACTCGGTTAGGTACCGAAGGCGCCCGGACCCGTGGCGTCGCGAACCCGGAGAATCAGATGACCGATCGGCCTGACGCGCGTCTCATGGGATTCGTCCTCGACGCCCCGAATCCTCGGGAGCTTGCGGCGTTCTATCGCGAGCTCCTGGGCTGGACCGCCTACGACCAAGATGACACCTGGGTGCGGCCGGGGCCTGCCGACGACTCCCGCCCGGGCCTGAGCATTCAGCTGGAGCCGAACTACCGGGCGCCCACGTGGCCGGGCGTGACCGACGCGCCGCAGATGCAGGCCCACCTCGACATTCTGGTCGACGACCTGGACGCGGCATCGGTCTTCGCCGAGTCACTCGGCGCCCGACAAGCGGAGTGGCAGCCGCAGCCGCGCGTGCCGGTGATGATCGATCCGGTGGGCCACATCTTCGACCTTTTTGTCGACGGGTCCTGACAGCGCGCACACCAAGAATTTCGAACCCCAACCTTCCTATCCGTAGGTCCATCCGAAGGGTTTGCGATGGTTCGTAGTGGTCCGTGTCAGGCGTGTGATCGTGCGTGATGATCTTTGTGGAAGACGCGATCCTCGATCGGGTTGCTGTCACCTCGTCGATCTTTAGAGCCGCTTCCGCGACTCCCGGACTGCCGCCTGTGCGTGGCCGCTGCCGCACTGCACGCCCGGAGCTCTCACCGTACAAAAGGCGACAATGCACGTCGGACTCGTCGCTACCTCGGAAGGTCAAGGTGCCGGGTCGCATCCGTATACATCTGCGTATCGTCCAAGTGCACGCTAGCTCGGCGGCAACCGGCTGCAACGCGGCGGAGCCATCAGACCAATTTCGGGATGCCCAGAGCGACGTGGCATCGGCCGATTGCCCGAGTCGGCACCGGGACGCGCAGCGAACCGCACCCCCAGCGCGTCGCGGAGGTGCTGCTCCAGGGACGTTTTGCTGCCTCGCAATGTAGGCGACCTCCGGTGGCACGTCTGGCTCAATCGGATGCGATAGCTGTGACAGGCGCGCTACGTTATTCAACCGATTACGTATACGAGCCGTGACCTCCGATTGGGACACCAGCTCAAGTGCCAGTTCCCCGCGGTGCGTGAAGTTGCTCCTGGCTAGGGGCGTTGTCATGGTGGTTGAGCACTAATTTAACCCGATCCTTCGCTTGACG
>DATHIJ010000060.1:0-2351 GCA_035489975.1 Propionibacteriaceae bacterium
CGTAAAGACCCCGGCTGCGACATCAGCGACCCGAGGATCCTCAGGCAGGAGTTCGGCCGCGTCGCTGCGCCAAACCGCGAGGCAGGAAGGTTCCAGGCCGACTACTGGCGTTCCCGCGGCAACGTAGGGATGCAGGATGTCCAAGGCGGTGCGCAGCTGCCGGCGAGCGCCGTTGAGCTGGCCGGTGCTGATCCACGTCAGGCCACAGCAGGCTGGTCGTTTCAGGAGCTGCGGCGCATAGCCAGCCGCCGCGAGCACCGTGACGGCCGCTGGGACGGCGTCCCCGGTGAAGCAATCGGAAAACGAGTCGACCCAAAGGATCGCTGGGGTGCCGGACGAGTCGGAAACCTCAAGTCTCTTGCGCGCTGCGACCGAGGCGAACTTCGGGAGAGACCGTCGCTGGTCGATACCCGCGGCCCAGCGGAGGAGCGTTCTCACCCCTGGGGTTGCTGTGCTGGCATTGATCAGACCGGACAGGGGACGGGCCCGCGTGATCAACCGACCCCAGCGCGGCAGCCAGCCGAGCGCATAGTGGCTGCGCGGCCTGATCTTGCGTCGATACGTGTGATCGAGCACCTGCGACTTGTACGCGGCCATGTCAACACCGGTCGGGCAATCCCGCGCACATCCCTTGCAGGAAAGGCAGAGATCCAAGGCTTCGTGGACCGCAGGCGATTTCCAGCCATGGATCACCTCACCATTGATCATTTCCTGGAGCACCCGCGCACGCCCACGAGTTGAGTCCTTTTCCTCGCGGGTCGCCTGATAAGACGGGCACATCACGCCCAACCCAGCCGTGGTGTCGGCGAGGCACTTGCCGACACCGGAGCAGCGATGCACAGCTGCCGCGAAGTGGTCGACGCGACCCACCAGACTCACGGCGCGCAGGTCTGCGTCCACCGGGGGTGGGTCTACCAACACGCCGGGGTTCAGCAGGTTGTTCGGGTCGAAGGCTGCCTTAACCTGGCCGAACGCCTCAAGAGCTGCGGCTGAGTACATCGTTGGCAGTAGTCCTGACCGAGCCCGGCCGTCGCCGTGCTCGCCTGATAGCGAGCCACCGTAGCGTGCAACCAGCCGCGCGGCCTCTTCGACGAATGCTCGGTAACGTCCGGCCCCGCCCTCCTCGGTCAGCGGGAAGTCGATGCGCACATGTACGCACCCGTCCCCGAAGTGGCCATAAGGCAATCCAGCGAATCCATGATCATCAAGCAATCGGTCGAAGTCGCGCAGATACGAGCCGAGGTGCTGCGCCGGCACCGCTGCGTCCTCCCAGCCGGGATATGCCGGTCGGGCAAGACTGATGCTTGCCAGTCCGGCACCGTCTTCCCGGATCTTCCAGAGCGCCATCGCCGCCGCGGGATCGGTCACCACAAACCCGTCAGAGGCTCCGGCATCAGCAAGCAGGGCATCAGCGCGTACTCGCAGCTCGGTCACGTCCTCGCCGACGAGCTCGACGAACATCCAACCGTCTCCACGAGGGAGCGGGGGCACGGCCGTCTCGCCCCGGGTGCGACGTACCACATCGACGATGCGCCGGTCCAGGCCTTCGCAAGCGGTCGGATGGTGATCAACGATCAGCTGCGCAGCATCCGCGGCATCGGCCATCGTCGGGTAGCCGAGCGCGATGGTGATCTTGCACGGCGGATCGGCAACCAGCCGTACCGTCGCGCCGATGATCACCGCCAACGTGCCCTCGCTGCCCGCGAGGAATCGTGTCACGTCGAAGTGGTTCTCCGGCAGCAGATGCTCGAGGCTATAGCCCGACACCTGTCGGCCGAAGCGGCCGAACTCCGTGCGGATGACGGCGAGATTCGATTGCACCACCGACTTGAGAACCGGGAGAGTTCCATAGTGATCAAGATCTGCTGTCCGCCCGAGCTTGATATGTTCACCAGAGCCGGTGATCATCTCCAGGTCGATCACATTGTCGGCAGTCTTGCCGTACCCGAGAGCTCGCGGGCCGCAGGCGTTGTTTCCGATCATTCCGCCGATCGTGCAGCGGTTGTGGGTCGAAGGATCCGGCCCGAAACGTAACCCGTGCGGAGCCGCCGCCGCCTGGAGCGCCGATTGCACGACCCCTGGCTCGACTCGCGCGGTCCGCGCGTCGGGGTCGACCTCGAGAATCCTGTTCAGGTGCCGCGACGTGTCCAAGATCAATCCGGGGCCGACGGCATTGCCCGCGCAGGACGTGCCGGCGCCTCGGGTAGTCACAGGCATGCCGACAGTGCGAGCCGCATCCAGGACTGCTGTGGCTTCTTCGGAAGTTCGCGGCCGCGCGACGGCCTGCGGTAGAACGCGATAGAGCGATGCGTCGGAAGAGTAGAGCGCGCGGGTCAGGTCGGTCGCGTCGA
>DATHIJ010000061.1:0-3340 GCA_035489975.1 Propionibacteriaceae bacterium
GCCCACACGGTTTGGAGGACAACCCATGTCGAGCGTCACCAGCGTAAGCCCACGCACACTGGGCGACGTAATTCCCGGCGGCCTGGTCCGCAGCATCGCTCTCGTGGTTGGCGGAGCCGTTTTCGTCGGTTTGACTGCTCAGGTCGCCATCCCCTTGCCGTTCACGCCGGTTCCGCTCACGCTGCAGACCTTTTCAGTTTTGCTGGTTGGTGCCGCTTTGGGCAGTGTTCGCGGAGCATCGTCGATGGCTCTGTATTTGCTGGCCGGGATGGCTGGCGTGCCGTGGTTCGCGGGCCAGCAGAGCGGCTGGGCCTTCGCCTCGTTCGGCTACATCGTTGGCTTCGTTGCGGCGGCGTGGCTGGTCGGGACGCTTGCCGAGCGTGGCGCCGACCGCCGCGTGGTGCCGACCATGGCCATGATGGCGCTCGGCAACGTCATCATTTACACCTTTGGGGTAGCCGGTCTGATGCTGCTGGCCGACATGTCGTTGAGTACTGCGCTTGCCAAGGGTGTGCTGCCGTTCCTGATCGGCGACGCGATCAAGATTCTGCTGGCTGCGGTGTTGCTGCCAGGCACCTGGAAGTTGATCAACTCCCGCCGCAGCTCCTAGATCGCTATCCATGGCGTTCTCTGCCGAAGTCCTCTCAGGAGGCCAGGGTGGCGGTCACGCAGTGGTGGTGCCCAAGGAAGTCGCGGCGATGTTCAGTTCCAAGCGGCCAGCGGTGATGGCGGTTGTCAACGGTGTGGAGTATCGCTCCCGGCTGGCGGTTTATGGCGGCCAGAGCTATCTCGGCCTGCGCAAGGACCTGCTCCGGCGGCTCGAGGTCGATGTCGGCGACATGGTCGAAGTCGAACTCGTCGAGGACCATGAAGAACGCGTAGTAGTCGAGCCAGCAGAGCTCACCGCAGCGCTTGCAGAGAATGCAGCAGCCAAGGCCGCGTACGAGCAACTCCCCTACAGCCACCGCACTGAGTACGCGCGGTGGATTGAGGAGGGTAAGAAGCCGGAGACCCGTGCTGATCGCGTAGCCAAGACAATCAAGCGGCTGACCGAGCCCCGCTGAACCCTGCGAGTATCGCCCGCTTGCCGTCGCCGTACGACATCAACCGCGCACCCTCTGTCAGGAACCTGGGTTAACCCAGTTTGCGTGCGCTTTACACAGGTTGCAGCGTGTGTAAAGCGCAAGCAAAGTGGGTTAACCCAGGTTCCTGACAGAGGGTGCGCGGTGCAGCGGGGCAGAGAGAGAGGCCAGGTACTTGGCGCTTAGTCGCTGAGGCCAAGCAGTGCGTTCTCGATCACTTCGGTCATTGCAGGGTGGATCCAGTACTGGCCGCGCGCCACTTGGGGCGCGGGCTGCTCGAAGCTCATCGCCTGGATCAGCGGCTGAATCAGGGATGACGCCTGCGGCCCGATCAGGTGGGCCCCGAGGATGATCTTCGACCTTGCATCCGCAACGATCTTGACGAAGTGGTCCGTGTCCTCCATGGCCCAGCCGAATGCAGTTTCCCCGTAATCCTGACGCGATACGACGTAATCGATGCCCTGCGCCTCAGCCTGTGCCTCCGTGAGGCCAACCGAAGCCACCTGTGGCATGGAGAACACGGCCCGAGGCACGAACCGGCGGTCGCTTGTGATCATCGAATCCGGGTGAAGCAGATTGTGCCGTACGACTCGAGCGTCCTTGTTGGCCACGTGCTTGAGCTGCTCTTGAGAGCACACGTCACCCAGCGCAAAAACCCCATCGGCGCTGGTTCTCTGGAAGTCGTCAACAATGATCAACCCGTTGTCGTCCACCTTGATCCCTCCGCGAGCCAGGTCGAGGGTGTCGCCGTTCGGCGCCCGGCCAGTGGCGATCAGCAGCACCTCTGCCTCGAGGCTTTCCGGCGCCCCTTCCAGGCCGCTGAAATGTACGCGTACCCGCCCCTCAGGCGTTGGTTCGACGAGCTCGACAATCGTTTCCAGACGAACATCGACACGCCGCCCGAGCAGTTCGGTGAAGCGCTTCGCCACGTCAGCGTCCTCTCGTCGCAACAGCACCTCTGAGCGGCTGACTACCGTGACTGAGGTTCCGAACGCTGAGAAGATGTGAGCGAATTCGGCGGAGACGTACCCGCCGCCGATGATGATCATGGACTGTGGCAGCTCGGGCAGCCTCATCACGGTGTCGGAGGTCTGGAAGTCCACCGAGTCCAGCCCCGCCAGATCAGGGACCACCGGACGACTGCCGGCCGCGATCACCACCCGGTCGGCGGTAATGGTGTCTGCCGCGCCGACGTCCAACTCCCGCGGCCCGACGAAGCGCGCGCGGGCGTCGAAGACCGTGACATTATCGCTTCGCTGCCGATGCCCTCGACCCTTAGCGGCCATGGGATCAATCCGGTCGAAGATCCGATCCCGAATCTGGAGCCAATGGACGCCTTGGAGATCCAAATCCACCCCGAGCCTGGTCGCCTCCACTGTCGAGGCTGCCAGATCGGCCGGATGAACGAACATCTTGCTGGGAATGCAGCCAACGTTGAGGCACGTCCCGCCGAACGTGCCCATTTCGACCAAAGCCACGTTTAGCTGGTCAAATCTGTCGTCGATGATGGAATTTCCGGAGCCGGTGCCGATGATGCAGAGGTCAAAGTGACGCACCTCGCCATCGTGCCAGCAAGGCCCAGCGTTACCGCCCGGTAGCGCTTGCAGTGCCCGAGAAGATCAGGCAACGATAAGGCGTGACTGGCCTAAGTCTCGGCGGCAGGCTGAGCCGTCATCGGCGAAACCGGATCTGCTACCTCGCGCTCGCCAGGCGCTCCAGCGCATACACGATGCACGCGTGGTACGTGCGAGTGATCGCGTTGGTCATCATCGCCGGTTTGTCAATCGGCAGTCGCAGCAGCCTGGTCGCGATCGGGCTCTGTCTCGCTGCCTCACTTGGCAGCCTGCTGTTGTGGATCAACGAGCGGCACCTGCGGCGCGGCACCCAGCCACGCTTCTGGCTGTCGCAGGCTTACCTCCGCAGCGCGATCAGAACCGACGGTCGACACCGGCTGAGCCTTGGGTCGTACTTCGAGATTCCGGAAGCCTTCGTGCTGATCGCAATCCCTTCTTGGATAGCGACTGATGATCCGCTCTGGGCACGCCTCATCATGTTGGCCGCGGCCACGGTGTTCTTGATCACAACGTCCTTGCTGATCTTCAACGACCACACGTGGTTCAATCCCGACGAGACGGATCCTCCAGCCTGGCACGAGATCTTCCGGCGACTGGCGGGGCCGATCACCGCGTTGCCTGTCTGCTTGATCGCGCTGCCTGCCGACTGGGAACCCAACGGCTGGCTTGCCGCACTGGCTATCT
>DATHIJ010000062.1:0-5633 GCA_035489975.1 Propionibacteriaceae bacterium
GTCTCACTCAGCTCTCGGGAGCTCTGCTCCTGTTCGATCGTTGCCAGAAGGCTGGCTTGCAGCGCGGAATTGTGCAGCGCCATTCCACCCGCTTCCCTTGCAGCCTGTAGGAGTTCGGGATGATGCGCCAGAGACTCATCTGCCACCATGCGCGCGCTAGCGGAGCCGTCCGGATTGAGGACGTCGACCATCAGCCGATGGGGTGGGTTATCGCCACCGACGAAGCGACCATCAGTATCTAGATACTGTTCATGCTCTCGAGACCAGAGTTGGATCACCAGGCTTGGGTCATTTAATGCTCGCCGCAGCGCGACTTGAATGCCGTCCGGGGTCCTAGCGAGATTTATCTCGGCCATCATTCCAGCGATTCTCAGTTTCATCAAGCGGCGCCCAATATTGGCCAGAAAGAGCATCACCGGTATGACGGCTATGGCAACGCACACACCTCTCAAAAATGCGAAGTCGCCCCAGGATCCCGGGTAAAGTTTCCAAAACGGATCGACAACGCTGTATAAAACTACGAGAATCCATGCCGCTAGTCCGGCGGTAGCCGCTATCCCAAAGATAGATGCGATGTGAACGGGCAAATAGATGCGTCGGTCGAGTCCGCGGGTCCGCAAGATTCGCAGCGCTAGGAGCAATATGAGGCCACCGGAGAAAACAAGCTGGCCCCACTGGACAAAAGTGACCGCGATTTCGCTCCAGCCACAATTCGCGAGCCACCAAGGCCAGAAAGTCACGTTTTTCGGGATGGCCCAACATGGCCATGTCACGGCACGGACAGCCGAAACGCTTAAGAGCCACGTCGCCATTACGGCGATAAAGATACGCTCATAGCGTTTTTGCAGGCGCCGCTCTGGGAAGCGTAACAAGACCACGCAAAGCACGATCAAAGGAAGGGGATCATTGAGCGTAATCAGTAAAATCGCCCAGACAGGCTTGAAATCCATCAGGACCGGGTTCGCAAACGGAAGCTGCCAGAGGATCCCGAACGCGATTAGTAATAGGCCGTTTAGCCTTTGCTCATGATCCAGGAAGATCAATGTCCCAACTAAGACAAAGGCAGTGCCGCTCGCCCAAACATACCAACCGGTGACGGGATCAAGCCGGTAGACCACTGAAACTACGCGGAAGAGAACCGCGCTAATGGTCACTGCGAATAACACAGCGCCCAGATAGGCAGCAAACCGCAGACCCCAGTGTCGCCTGACTGTTGGTCCCGACAGGGCCGTAGCCACAGCCCTAGTGTGCACTGACCTGGAGACGACCCACCAGGCCGCCAACTGGCGATTGCCCTGGGCGGTGAACTCGGTTCAGGTAGGCGCGGGTTGACTGGCGATCTGCGAGGCGATTCTTCACGCAACGAGTCGCGGGCGATAGCGTGCACTCAGGCGTGTCTGTACGCCACGACTACCGATTGACCCCGACCTGCGACGCGGGTCGCGCACCGAGGAAGGTTGACCATGACCCTGACCGCCACCGACTTCCCCGCCCTGGAAAGCGATCCGATCGACAAGCTCTCCATCGACACGATTCGCACGTTGTGTATGGACGCTGTACAGGCCGCCAACTCCGGGCATCCCGGAACACCGATGGCGCTGGCGCCGGTCATCTACACCGTGTGGCAGAAGTTCTTACGTTTCGACCCCGATCACCCCATCTGGAGCAACCGCGACCGCTTCGTGCTGTCCGCCGGCCATGCATCAACGCTGCTCTACTCGATGCTGCACTTGGCAGGTGTGAAGTCAGTCAATCCGCAGTACGAGATTCTTGGCGAACTGGCGGTCACGCTTGAAGACCTGAAGAGGTTCCGGCAGCTGGACTCCAAGACTCCGGGACATCCGGAATACCGCTGGACAGCGGGCATCGAGTGCACCACCGGTCCTCTCGGCACGGGGATCGCGACGAGTGTTGGCATGGCGGTGGCCAGCCGCTGGCAAGGAGCGACCTTCAACCGCCCCGGCTACGAACTTTTCGACTTCGACGTGTACGCGATCGCAGGCGACGGCTGCTTGATGGAAGGTATCGGCGCCGAGGCCGCCTCATTCGCCGGCCACCAGAAGCTGTCCAACCTGTGCTGGATCTACGACGACAACAAGATCACGATCGAGGGCAGCACCGATCTGACCTTCACCGAGGACGTCGCCAAGCGTTTCGAGGGCTACGGCTTTGCTGTTCAACGGGTCGACGATGCCAATGACACCGAGGCGCTGGCTCATGCGCTGGAGGCGTTCAAGGCCGAGCAGGAACGGCCGACCTTGATCATCGTCAAGAGCGTCATCGCCTACGGCGCGCCGAACAAACAGGGTCACCATTCGGCGCACGGCGAGCCGCTGGGTGTCGAAGAGATCCGCGGCGCCAAGCGCTTCTACGGCTGGCCGGAGGACGAAAGCTTCCTGGTGCCGGACAAGGTTCGTGATCACTTCGCGGAGGCGGCCAAGCGCGGTGAGGACCTACGTTCCGCCTGGGACGAGCTGTTTGCGGCCTACGGCAAGGAATACCCCGAGCTCGCCGATCAGCTCGACAAGATGCAACGTCGTCAACTGCCCGAAGGCTGGGATGCCGACCTGCCCGAGTACCCTGCAGATCCCAAGGGTGCGGCCGGCCGGGACACCAACCAGAAGGTGCTCAATATCGTCGCGCAGCGTGTCCCGTGGCTGATCGGCGGCTCATCCGATCTCGCGCCCTCCAACAAGTCGCGTCTCACCTTTGAGGGCGCCGGAGACTTCGAGGCTGACAACCGGGCTGGCCGAAACCTGCACTTCGGAGTCCGCGAGCATGCGGCCGGCGCTATTACAAACGGGTTGGCGCTCAGCAAGATCAGGGCGTACCAAGCCGGATTCTTGATCTTCTCTGACTTCCAGCGCGGAGCCTTACGACTCTCGGCGCTGATGGAGTTGCCAGTCATCCATCTCTTCACCCACGACTCCATCGGGGTTGGCGAGGACGGGCCCACCCACCAGCCGGTCGAGCAGCTGGCATCGCTGCGCGCCATGCCCGGGATGATCGACATGCGCCCGGCCGATGCCAATGAGGTGGTCGAAGCGTGGCGGGTGATCATGCCGCTGCGGCATGACCCGGTCGCGTTGATCTTGTCCCGGCAGGCATTGCCGACGCTGGATCGCAGCAAGTACGCGCCCGCAAGCGGAGTTGCCAACGGCGCGTACGTGCTCGCCGGCGATCCGAACGAGATGCCGGAAGTGATCCTGATCGCCACCGGCAGCGAGGTCGCTCTGGCGGTCTCCGGGTACGAGCAGCTGGTCGGCGAGGGAATCAAGGCTCGGGTGGTCAGCATGCCGTCGTGGGAGCTTTTCGACCGACAGACCGATGAATACCGGGATAGCGTGCTACCGCCGGATGTGACTGCCCGCGTCGTGATCGAGCAGGCCTCATCTTTCGGTTGGCACCGGTGGGCCGGCCTCACGGGCGAGGTCATCGCGATGAGCACGTTCGGCGCCTCGGCCCCGCTCAAGGCGTTGCAGTCGAAGTTCGGGTTCACTCCAGAGGCGGTGGTCGCAGCGGCGAAGCGTCAGATCTCGCGCTGATCACCTCGCACGACCTCGAAGGCCACCGCACCCTTGGCATAGTCGGCGGAAGTCAGACGGACTAACACTTCCTGCCCGAGGCGCAGCCGATCACCGGTGACCCGACCCTCAACGGCTGGCACCTCGATCATCACCGTGCCGTGGTTTCTGCCACGATCAACTTCGATCACTGTGCCGGTGAACGTCTCGCCCACCCTGTCCGCCAGCAGGTAGACCTCCAGCAGATCGATCATCGCTCGCTCATACATTTTGGCCCGTCGTTCTGCCGCAGCCATCTTCTCCGGCAGGCCGTCGAGGGCACGAAGGACCCACGTTGGGACCGGCCGATCTGCGCAGAGGGCGACACAGATCTCGCCCGAATACCGATCTACGAGGCGCCGCAATGGAGCCGTGGTGTGGGCATAATCGCTGGCGAGTGCCGCATGGTCGGCGTCTTCGGGGACACCGCCGCTAAAGCTTTGATAGCCGGCCCCCCGGAACAACACAGTCGAGGAGTTGAGCATCGCCGCATGATCCGGCCGAGCCGGGTTGAGCGTACGCACGAAGTCGGGATAGTCCAGCTCGGGAGGCCAGACGATCTTGAGAGCCTTGGCGACTTGGCGCAGCCGGCGCAACGAATCAGCATCCGCCGGCGGCAAAGTCCGCAAGATGCCTACCTGTCCATAAAGCATGATGTCCGCGGCCGCCATGCCAGTGAGCAGCGAGATCTGCGCGTTCCACCCCTCCACAGGCTCCGGAGCTCGGAAAGCGAGAGTCCAGCTGTCTTCATGACGCTGGATCTCCTGCTGCGGGAGCTTCAAGCTGGCTCCGCCGCGATCACGTTCCCGGAACTCGCGCCACTGGCCTACCAGCTTCAGCAGGCCGAGTGTCTCGCGAGGCATGCCGCTGTCAATCTCCGCCTGGGCCTGCCGATAGCTGAGCTGAGCGCGGCTGCGAACCCTGGCCCGTGCCACCTCTGCCGCAACTGTCTGCCCCCGATGATCCAGCGTGATCGTCCAGAGCAGCGCCGGTCGGACTTCGTTCGGCAGCAGGCTGGCTGCGCCTTCGCTGAGCACCGGCGGGTGCAGCGGCGTGCGACAGTCGGGTGCATAAAGCGTGCTCACGCGGCGGTGCGCCTCAAGATCGATCGCATCGCCCGGGGCCACGAAAGCCGCCACATCAGCGATTGCGTAGGAGATCACGAACTCACCACTCAGGCCGCGGGTGATGTGCAACGCCTGATCAAGATCACGAGAAGCGTCTGGATCGATGGTGATCAATTCCAGATCTGTGCGGTCAAGATCGGGAAGGCGCGGCTCGGCGGCAGCTTTCTCCGCGGCAGATTGGACTTCGACCGGAAATGCGGACGGCACGTCGATGGTTGCCCGAATGGCTGCCATGCCCTGCGCCAGCTCCTCGGGCACAACTGGCGGTAGTCCGAGTTTGACGGCCGGCATGACCGCAGCTTAGCTTCAGGAAGTCGCCCGGCCGTCTATTCAGTCCGGCCGGTCGAGCAGGTAGTGCCGTGGCACTGGATCGCCGTCCAACGCCCGGTTTACCAGGGTGTCGGCAACCTTGTTGAGTTCGCGCGGCACCCACGTCCAGATCACCGTCGCTGGCCGCAGCCGCGCTGCCTCGACCGCTAGCGGCTTCATGTCGGCGTGCCTCACCTTCCACCGGCCTGCCATCTGCTCGATCACCAGCTTGGAATCCATCCGTACCTCGAGAGCGGCTGTGGGATCGAGTTCGCGCGCCATCTCGAGTCCTGCGATCAAGCCTCGGTACTCCGCAACATTGTTCGTGGCCCGTCCAATGGGCAGGCCTTCGGCTGCCAGGACTTTCGATGTCTGGACATCACGTACCACCGCTCCGTACGCGGCTGGTCCGGGGTTGCCACGCGACCCGCCGTCCGCCTCAACAATCAGGCGACGATCCGACCTGGGCGCCGCAGGTTCTTCGGTTTCGTCAAAGAAACTGGGCCCATGCTGGAGGCCGGCAGGTCGCGGAGCCATCACAAACCCGACTGCGCCGTTCTGCTCAAAATCCGACCGCACTCCTCGCAGCGCAGGACCTCGTCATCGGGCGCGGCCGAGAATGCCCTCAGCTCGG